>JAIDTS010000099.1 GCA_029060585.1 Muribaculaceae bacterium | reverse complement strand
ATATTTGCACAATATTTGCGGACACATCTGCAAAACAGGTGTTTTTTAATATTTTCATTAGAGCTTCTCCTCGTCTGAAACCTATATGGAAATGACTACAGGGGCTTTGGCCTCAATGATAAACGGGACCGTCGACGGAAACCCGGATATAGTGTTGTCTGGATTCGCGAAGATCGAAGAGGCCGCCGAAGGGCAGCTGACGTTCATCGCGAACCCCAAATATGCCCATTTCCTGGAGTCGACAAAGGCATCGGCCGTACTCGTTTCCAAGGATTTTGACCATCCTAACCCAAATTGTGTGACTCTTCTTAGGGTCGCTGACCCTTATGCGACTCTTGCCGAGCTTCTCAGGTCCATTCAGGATTCAATTCCCGGCAAGTCAGGCATCGAGAATCCTTGCTTCATAGCGGAGGGCGTAGAAATTCCCGAAGACGCGTATATCGGAGCTTTCTCCTACATTGGTAAAGGAGCCGTCATAGGCAAGGGAGCCCAGATATATCCACAGACCTATATCGGAGATGGAGTAGAGGTCGGCGAAAGGTGTATCCTCTATGCCGGCGTAAAAGTCTACGCAGGATGTAAGGTAGGCGACCGATGCATACTTCACAGCGGTGTCGTCATAGGAGGTGACGGTTTTGGATTTGCCCCCAATCCTGCCGGAGAATATGAGAAACTTCCTCAGACCGGTATAGTAGTCATTGAGGATGACGTGGAGATAGGAGCGAACACAACCGTCGACAGAGCTACTTTCGGATGCACGCGTATCGGCCGGGGAACGAAGCTCGACAACCTTATTATGGTGGCGCACAACGTGGAGATTGGACGCAACAACGTCTTTGCTGCTCAGTCCGGAGTGGCAGGAAGCACCAAGATAGGAGATGGCAACCGTGTGGGTGGTCAGGTAGGTTTCTCTGGACATATCACAGTAGGCAACCATAATGAATTCGGAGCTCAGTCAGGAATACCAGGCAATGTAGGCGACGGAGAAAGACTCATGGGATATCCTGCGGTAGATATTCGGAAATTTGCAAGAAGCATGGTTTATATCAACAGGTTAAAAGAATTGTTCGATGAATTGCACCGCTGCAAATAGAGCGGGGTAATTCATCGAACTATTTTCAAAGACAAATAGAAACAAAAACAGACAAGACATATGAATCAACTAACGTTAAAAGCACCGATAAAGGTAGAGGGAAAGGGCCTTCATTCAGGAAAGCATCTGACTGCCGTCTTCAATCCGGCTCCAGCTAATTTCGGAGTGAAGTTCAAGAGGGTAGACCTTGAAGGGCAACCCGTCATTGACGCTCTGGCCGAGAACGTTGTAGATACGACACGCGGCACCGTCATAGGCAAGGGTGAGGCAAGAGTGAGCACAATCGAGCATGCAATGGCAGCCCTGTATGCATATGGAATTGACAACTGCCTTATAGAGGTAGATGGTCCCGAACTCCCGATTCTTGATGGTAGCGCCACAATATACACTGAAATGATCGAGCAGGTCGGACTTGATGAGCTCCCTGCTGATAAAGACTACTATATTATTAAGGAAAAGATTCAATATAAGGATGATAACGGCGCTACGGTCACTATTTATCCCGACGAGGGATTCAGCGTAGAGGTGATGGTGGAATACAACTCTCCTGTCCTCCCCAACCAGTTTGCTGTTCTTGATGATCTTGCAGATTTCCGTGAGGAAGTTGGAAGCGCGCGTACTTTCGTTTTTGTCCGTGAGATAGAGGCCCTTCTTCAGCATGGTCTTATTAAAGGAGGCGACTTACAGAACAGTATCGTGATCTACGACCAGCCCGTCTCTCAGGAGAAGATCAATGAGATTTGCGACGCCGTAAAGGTAGAGCATATGACGGTTGACAAACTCGGCTATATCAATCCCAAGCCTTTGCAATGGGACAATGAGCCCGCTCGCCATAAGCTCATGGATGTTATCGGCGACATAGCGCTTATCGGACGTCCGCTCAAGGGTAGGGTAGTCGCTATTCGTCCCGGGCATACCGTCAACAACAAATTCGCCCGTATGCTTCGGAAGGAAGTGAAACATACAGAAATTCAAAGTCCGGTATATAATCCCAATATCGCTCCCCTAATAGACGTCAACGGAATTAAGAAACTTCTTCCTCACCGCTATCC
Source organism: Muribaculaceae bacterium (assembly GCA_029060585.1). Next base: position 4,200 of record JAIDTS010000099.1, on the reverse strand, counting down.
TTTCCTTCTGATAGACAAAGTCATAGAAATAGACCGAAAGCATTGTGTCGCTGTGAAGAACGTCACCGTCAACGAGCCATTCTTCCAGGGTCACTTCCCTGAAGAGCCCGTAATGCCGGGTGTACTTCAGGTTGAGGCTATGGCTCAGGCTGCCGGTGTGCTCGTTCTCAATTTCCTTGAGGAACCTGAAAAATACTCCACCTATTTCCTTAAGATAGACAATGTCAAGTTCCGTCAGAAGGTAGTGCCCGGCAATACTCTTCTGCTCAACGTTTCGTTAGCTACAGAGATTCGTCGCGGATGTGCAGTTGTAAAGGGATATGCGTTTGTCGGAGAGAAGATAGTGTGTGAGGCTGAGTTCATGGCTCAAATCATCAAGAATAAGTAAGGAATGGGACAGATGAATTGCATACATCCCGATGCAAAGATCGGAAAGAATGTAAAAATCGGTAATTTTACTACGATTCACGAAGATGTCGTCATCGGTGATAATTGTGAGATTGACTGTAATGTAAACATCTATCCTGGAGCGAGAATCGGCGATGGTGTCAAGATTTTTCCTGGAGTAACGGTCGCCGCCGTTCCTCAGGACCTCAAATTCCGGGGAGAGGAGACTTTTGCTTATGTCGGAGACGGCACTGTGCTCCGCGAGTGTGTGACCGTACATCGTGGCACAGCGTCTAAAGGAAAGACTGTAGTTGGTTCGAATTGCCTTCTCATGGCTTATGTCCACATAGCCCATGACTGTGTGATAGGAAATCAGGTGATTATCTCCAACGCGGCGCAGATGGCGGGTGAAGTGATTGTCGACGACTGCGCGGTAATCGGAGGCGGAAGCCTTATCCATCAGTTCTGTCATATCGGCCGCAATGTCATGCTCCAGGGCGGCGCATTGGTCAATAAGGACATCCCTCCCTTCATCAAGGCTGCAAGGGAGCCGATATCGTTTGTTGGCCTTAACTCTATTGGCCTGCAGCGCCGTGGTTTCAAGCCCGAGGAAATCCAGCAGATACAGGAGATCTATAGAATCCTCTATCTTAGCGATCTCAACGTGACGAACGCTATCAAGATGATAAGGGAGGTTTGTGCCCCGTCTAAATTCCGTGACGAGATCGTTTCTTTCGTCGAGAATTCCAACAGGGGAATCGTAAGGTCCGCTATCTGATGCCGGGATAGGGAATATTTCCAATAGATAATTCTAAGGGAGCGGCGGAGATAGCGTTGCTCCCTTCTATATGGCAGTCTGATATTAACATGACAGATACTTCCAATATATATTGCCGCCAGATAATAGATCTCCTGTGTTCACATGGAGTCAGCATTGCTTATTGCAGTCCGGGCTCCCGCAACACTCCGCTCCTTATAGCTGCAGACGCTTGCGATGCTATAGCCAAAAGGGTTGTGGTCGACGAGAGGAGCGCTGCTTTTCAGGCTTACGGATGTGCCTTGGTAGATCAAAGACCGGTAGCCCTGATATGCACTTCCGGGACGGCAATTCTCGACTATTCTCCCGCTGTTGCGGAGGCTTACTATTCAGGAATACCGTTAATCGTCATTTCAGCCGACCGTCCCAGAGAATGGATCGATCAGGATGATTCTCAGACCATTCGGCAATTTGGGGTATTGAGCCACATAGTCAAGGGAAGTTATGACATACGGGCTATTCCGGAGGGTAGCGGACGTGAATATTCTGAGGAAGTGAGATGGACCGTCAATAGGACGGTAAATGAAGCTCTGCTCAAGGCGAAAGGTGGAAAACCGGGTCCAGTTCATATTAATGTCCAGCTTGCGGAGCCTCTTGGAGGTCTGGAAGAAACAGAGCCGCTTTCCGAAAGATCTGTCAGGCTTATTTCGCAAGCAGAGTCTCTTCCCCAATCTACGATAAGAGAACTGGCGGAAGAGCTTGGGCATTCAAGGGTCTTGTTTGTAGCCGGATTCAATTCGCCCGACAACAGGCTCGACAGAGCGGTAAGGCAGTTGGCCACCTTCCCTAATGTAGCCGTAATGGCAGAGACACTCGCCAATCTCCATGATCCCCAACCGATGTCTACAATGATTGACTCCGTGTTGTGCGACTTGACAGAGGAGGAGAAGCGACGGATGCGTCCGGACATCGTCATATCGATGGGAGGGGCACTCGTGTCAAGAATGCTCAAACAGTATCTTCGCGACTATCCCCCTCGTATTCACTGGAGTCTCGGACATTCCAATTATTTCTGCGATTGCTTCAAGACACTTACGCATAAGATTGAGGTAGAGCCGGCTCCTTTCCTCAGACAGCTGTGCGGAGTCGTAAGAAAGTGTAAAATCCTATCTGACTCCGACTACGGCGAACAATGGCTTGGTTTGAGAAAACGTTCCTCACTGCTTGCAAGAAAATATATCGACAGGTCTCCTTGGTCGGATATAAAGGCTCTCGACTATTTCTTCTCGCATTATGGTCTTGACAATCTCTTCGTCTCAAACGGTACGGCGGTGAGATATTCTCAGTTGCTCCCACATTCATGCCATGCGGAATACTGTAACCGTGGTGTTTCAGGCATAGATGGCAGTACTGCTACCGCGGTAGGCGGAGGATGGGCCTACAATGGCAAAACAACTTTGCTTTCAGGAGATATATCATGGCTATATGATTCCGGCGCGTCAACCTTATCCGACATCCCTTTCGATATGCGAATAGTAGTCGTCGACAATTCAGGAGGAGCCATATTCCGTTTTGTGAAATCAACGAGTATGTTGCCGCCTCAGACTCTCGAACGATATTTCTGTGTGCAGAATCTTCCTGATATTACTGCTATCGCCGAGGCATATGGAATAGATGTGGTGCGGGCTTCGGACATGCGTCAGCTTGAATACGGAATTTCATGGCTTGAGGAACAATCAGATTCTCCTAAGATGCTCATTATAAGCACACCTCCAGCTGAGAGTGCTGAAGCCTTGAATGGATTTTTTATAAAGAATAGAAAATAATAATATCAGCTGACTTACGCTGATGAAATCAATAAAAGAATATGTTTGATTGGAAGACAATAAAGGACTACGAAGACATTCTCTTCGATGAATTCGAGGGTATTGCGAAGATTACCATAAACCGCCCCAAAGTCTATAACGCTTTCCGGCCGAAGACCAATTTTGAAATGCTTGATGCGATGCGGATATGTCGCGAGCGCAGCGATATCAGGGTAGTGGTGCTGACAGGAGCCGGCGACAAGGCGTTCTGCTCGGGGGGAGACCAGAATGTGAAGGGCGTCGGAGGCTATGTGGATGATGACGGCACTCCGAGACTTAACGTGCTTGAAATGCATCATGCCATAAGAAGCATTCCCAAGCCGGTGATCGCCATGGTCAACGGTTATTCGATAGGTGGTGGCAACGTGCTGCAGGTTCTTTGTGATTTGTCGATTGCTTCGGAAAACGCACGTTTCGGCCAGACCGGTCCCAAGGTCGGAAGTTTTGATGCGGGATTCGGCAGTTCCTACCTTGCACGTTGCGTAGGGCAGAAGAAGGCACGTGAGATTTGGTTCCTTTGCAAGCAATATACCGCTCAGGAAGCTCTTGAAATGGGAATGGTCAACTGTGTTGTGCCGTTTGAAAAGCTTGAAGAGACAACCGTTGACTGGTGTAGGACCATAATGAAGCGCTCTCCGTTTGCCATCCGTATGATCAAGCGTGCGCTCAACGCAGAGCTTGACGGCCAACGCGGCATGATGGAGTTCGCAGGAGATGCTACTCTTATGTATTATATGATGGACGAGGCTCAGGAAGGAAAGAATGCTTTTCTGGAAAAGCGTGATCCTGATTTTGATCAATATCCAATGTTTCCATGAGGCTTGCATACGCTCCATATATACTGAAATTCAGACAGCCGGCTGGGACGAGCAGAGGCATCCTTACCGAAAAGCCAACGTTTTTCATCAAGGTCTTCGAGGATGGCGATCCGTCCAGATTTGGTATAGGAGAATGTTCTGTCTTTCCGGGTCTTTCCCCCGAAGCCGATGGAAACTACGGCTATAAGCTCATAGAGCTGCTTGCCAACATGGCCCTCGGTAAAGAGACCGACCTTTCGCGTCATAGCAGCATTCTCTTTGGTCTTGAGCAGGCTCTGCGCGATTACGCCGGAGGATGCCGTCATGTGTATTTCCCTTCCGGTTTTACTGAAGGCAACGGCAGCATCGAGATCAACGGTCTTGTATGGATGGG
>JAIDTS010000098.1 GCA_029060585.1 Muribaculaceae bacterium | reverse complement strand
TCGCTGCTATCCCTGAAACTTTCTATACGGCATACGGTTCCCTGATCATCTCCCTTCAGATTTCAAAAGAAGACATCCTGCTGATTCGCGGCGGCACGTCGACCGTCGGACTGGCAGCTGTCCAGCTCGCAAAAGCTATAGGCGCTACGGTTATAGCGACTACAAGGAGCGAAACAAAAGGAGCTTTGCTCCGTAAATACGGCGCGGACGATGTAATTCTGGAGGGAAAGGATTTCCGTAAGAGATTTCTGGACAAATATCCTAAGGGTGCTACCAAGGTGCTTGAACTGATCGGAGCGTCTACATTGAGGGAGTCGCTTAAAGTTACGGCTTTTCATGGTGTAGTTTGCCATACCGGACTGCTTGGCGGCGTGTATGGGCTTAAAGAATTTGACCCAATAAAGGAAATACCATCGGGAGTATATCTGACTGGATTTTACAGTAACAATCCAACCAGGTCACAGATAGCGGACATGATGAAACTTATCGGGAAGGGAGGCATTCATCCAATCATCGCACGTCAATTCTCACTTGACCGGATTGCAGATGCCCACCTGCTTGCCGAACAGCGAGGCCAGATTGGCAAGATAGTTGTTTCCGTTTGAAATCTATCAAGAATAGCCGATGGTCTTCAACCAGGAAACCTGTTCTGACGTTTTACTAATGAAATACTTATTCTAAAACACAAATATTATGAACTACACGGAAGAAATAAAATCGGCACCTGTCGTATTGGTGGAGTTTTACGCCTCATGGTGCCCTCATTGCCAGAAGATGATGCCTATCGTGGCAGACATCAAGACCCGACTGGCGGATAACCTTAAGGTCCTCCAGTTTGATATTGACAAAAACGAGGATCTCGCTGATCAGGAGAAGATTCAGACAATTCCGACCTTCATCCTGTATGTCGACGGTAAGCAGGTGATGCGTGAATCCGGCGAAATGACGGAAGAGGCATTGCTTCAGAAGATTAAGGCTGCCGCCGGGGATAAGTAAACAGTATTGAATACAATAGGGTAGAGGGTGTCCGCAGCGACACCCTCTTTATTTATATCCACCAGTCGCTCATTTAAGGCCTTAGTCAATCTACTTAAGTATGGCGCTTTGATTTGTCGTAGCCTCTCCTACCTCGTTGTCTGTGCGCACTTTCTTGCCGTAGCCGACGGTATAGTTCACTGATAGTTGAAACCGTTGATGCATCGAAGTGCCGTAATTCTCGTTGTCATACTTATAGTATGGGCCTGAAAGTGTCTGGTCAGAGACTGTCCAGCCTGTACGCAGGAAGTTAGAGGCTGTCACTGACGCTTTCCATGCTCCCTTTCCCCAGCCTATCTGAATCCGGTATTGGCAGGGAACATGAGTCTTTATTCCGGAAGTGGACTCGGGATAGGTGCTTGGTGTATTGTACCATCCGAATATGAAGAAGTCTCCGAAATACCATGTGAGTTGCGCCGAACAGGTAATGATATTTTTTCTTATGGCATACATTCCTGTGGTGGATTGCAGGTATAACTGTGGATTGACCTTTGCGATCAACTTGTTGTTCAGGAATTTCCCTGTTGTTGAGAGTCCCAAGCGTATCCTACGGAAATCCCCGTCATTGATATAGCTTCGAAGCATTGTCCTGTCAGGTCCTGTGGGCATATAGTCTGACACAGTACGGTTATGTGATACAAAATAATCGCTCATCGTATTAAATTGCCAGATATTGTTGGGAAGCCATGTGTAATTTATCGAAACCAAGTTGTCCCAGAAATTCTTTAGTTTAGGGTTGCCGGAATACCATATAAGTCTGTCCTGCTGAAGTATATTCGGACTTTTCTGGTAGATACTCGGAATGTTCTTGCCGAATCCGTAAAACAGCTCAATCTGATTCTTCTGGTTCGGAGCATAAGTGGCAAATACATTTCCCTTTGGTGCCAGATC
>JAIDTS010000097.1:4553-7319 GCA_029060585.1 Muribaculaceae bacterium | reverse complement strand
GGCTGGCAACGGGTCATGTATCCGAACAGTTCTTTTGCTCCGGCTGCCTTTCACCATGTCTGGCCTGGAACGAACTGGGTTCCCCAAATACCGAACGACATTCCCGGCTCCACGTTAGGCCACGGATTTGCTGCCCCTGCATGAAGCATCATCCTGTTCACTCCTGAGCAGAACGCCTTGTCGCATGTTTTCTTGATGTCTGCCGGGCTGTCGCTCCAAGCCTTCAGTGGCCAGCATGTGAATGCCTCGGCTATTAGGAGGGGTTTGCCGAGTTTGCGCATGGATCTCTCGTGACCTACGATGTCTTTCCATCCCCAGCGGGGAGGATCCTGCCAGAATTCAGTGGCTATGTCAGCCCCATCGCTTGCAAGGACAATTTTCTCGAAATCAATGATTCGAAACGGTTTCTGTCCGCCTGTTCCGTAAGGCTCTATCATCATTTTGACTCCGGCTTCATTTGCAAGCTGCGTCATATAGCCGTAATAGTTTTCGGCTACACAGTCGGTCACTACGTTTTCCCAGTCTTTAAGGAATCGCTTTGTGTTTTCCTCACCATCTATTTCTTTCAGTCTTCCGATCATATAGGGAAGATAGGGCAAGATGTCATATCCTTTCCGGTTTTTGAATTCATCCGGCAGAACGGGACTCCATGTCTGGCCTCCGGCTTCGTAACTGTCGATCTCAAGATGGGTGAAAGTCTTGCCTACGTGTCTTCCTGCGGTCTCCAATACCATTGAGGGGTATCCATCCCAGAATGCCTTGACGGCCTCGCGGCTCAGTTTGTCGCACTCAAGGCCGCGTCCTGTCTCGGGAGCCTGTGCTTCGTTTGTCTTTCCGTTGGTGGTCTGTCCGATGCGCAGGATGGTCGAGTTTTCGGGTAGTTTCAGGCTTTTCGGAATCCTTAGTTCATTCTTTTCCGCATCGAAATACTCTGTAAGATTGATAATTTGGCTTAGAGATGCGGTGGAATCGGATGGAATGGCCATAACGGCCACGTCGTCGTAGTAGTTCCATTGCGGGTCTACTTCCGGCCTGGAGATGATGATTTTTCTTTGACCTTTTGCATATGGAGTCTCGGAATAGACAAGTTTCTGCATGGAATATTCCGGCGTGACTGTCGGGTATGCGCTTGACGACCAGCCCGGGCAGTTGTGGGTGCCGAAAGTAAGTCCGAGACGCTCGCATTCATCGAGAGTCCATCTGAGCAGTTCCTTCCAGTTTTCGTTGCCTATCGCATTCTCAGGATTTCCTATGCGCATCTGTTGCGGTCCTCCTATCTGGAAATTCTGAACTCCGGCAAGTCCGGCGTCCTTGAAGGCCTCGAGATCTTTTGTGATTCCCTCCTTTGTCACGAGTCCATCCATCCATTGCCAGATGATCAGCGGCTTATGCTGCTGAAGAGGAGTGTCGGTTATCTCTTCAAAATAACAGTTGGAAGCCTCGCCATTTGAGGAGGCGAATATGCATAAGATAAGAGCAAGAAGCAGTGATTTATGAAGCTGCTGTTTATGTAGTGTCATGAAGTATAATTGGATTTGCAAATCTATGAAGAATATGCAGAATTAAAGGTTTTGCAGTGTTTTGATCAACTTTTAGAATACAAAGGTACTCAATATTTTGTAAAAATCCAAAGGAATAACTCAATAATTTCAGATAAAATCCAAAGGAATAATATGCTGATTTCAGGCAAAATCCAAAGGTATGATATGCTGATTGCAGACAAAATCCAAAGGAATGATGCGCGAACACCATGCAAAATTAAACATAACTGCGAGACATAGGGTGACTTTATGGATATTAGAAACCGTAGTCTTGAAATAAAAATATATCCTATTACACATTTATGTTAAATAATTAACGTACATTTGCGTTATAAAAGAAAACAGAATACGTACCTATGATGAAGATGATACATTAATCGGATACGTACTGACATTGCAGCGTTTTGAGGAACTACTAAAGGATGGTGTAGCCGATGGAAGTGTGATCATCACTGAAAGCGAGATTCAAACAGATAAGACTTTTGATATATGAATCGGGCAAAAACTTCTCTACGAGAGTTATTAGGTGACATCATACCTGAAGAAAGGGCGGAGGCCAGGCTATCGATGCTTTCCTCCTTCTTCGGCCAGCCGATAATCACCGTTGGTTAACTTGTGGCGTTTCACGGTTGTCCGCTCCGTTGCCGCTATTGTCTTAACATGGAATTTAACAACATAATCATGAGAAAAGTAGCATTATTTATCTGTCTGCTGATGACGTGCTTCATCTGCGGGGCAAAGGAGATAACCATTATCCCCCAGTTTGCTGTGGGCGATACTCTCAGATATAGAGCCATAACAAACCTTGTGATGTGTCATGGGAAGGACTCGTTGGTTTCTACAACAAAATTGCTGCCCACTCTTATAGTTGACGAGAAGAACGACAAGGGATTTGTAATTACTACAAACAGCAGGCTGGAGGATTTCAGCGTAGAGTGTTCCGACCCGGAAGCAGGGGAGAAGTTGAATTCGTTTGACATGACCTACATACTGAATGACGTTGTAGCGGCAATTGTATTGAGAATACAGTTGGGTGCAGACTGCCGACCCGATTCGATTTTGAATATGAATGCTGTAAAGGAGCGTATTGCGGAAGCTTACATCAATATGTTTATGTTTGCAAAGCAGCAGGAAGTTGATGAGAGCAATGATGAGAGCAATAGAGAAGAATGGGAAAAGGAAACAAGACCGCTTCTTGCCGGTGCGGTAGACATGATTTGCACCC
>JAIDTS010000097.1:0-4453 GCA_029060585.1 Muribaculaceae bacterium | reverse complement strand
TGATGAGAGCAATAGAGAAGAATGGGAAAAGGAAACAAGACCGCTTCTTGCCGGTGCGGTAGACATGATTTGCACCCCTAAGCATCTTATCGATCAGCAATTCGGAAATTTGCCATATTTCAATCTGACAGGCATACCGCTGAAGTCAGGAAAAATCCCGGCATCGATGATTATCACCGGCGACCTTCTGAAGATGTGTCGCGGGCTGAAAGAACTGGATATGAAAATAACACAGTGTGACAGCGATATGGAATACGGCATAAGCACCGACGATGGAATGTACTCCATAACAATAAATGGCAAGAAAGATAAATCAGAGGTAGAAGGAATACTTCTATATAGTGGCGGAATAATGGCTCACGGCATTTTGACTGTCAAGATGGAATCAGATACCGAGCGTCTGGTCACCACATATATAATTGATCCAATACAATAGAAGAACCACTATGTCAGAATCCGCCAGATATAAATTATTGCTGTGGTTGGTGTGGGGCAGTTTGCGCTCTTGCCGGTTATCTTCTTTGTAGAGAAACTGAAAGGAGGCAAACAATGAGAAACATTACTGTTTTGGCTATGGTTTTACTGGGCTTTACTTGTGGATGTTCGAGAATAAAATCGAAATATGATGAAGTCAAGGAGTGTGTCAAGGAAGAAATCGCTGCTGCGTTTCGTACTGACTTTTATTCTGATTACGGTGCATGGGATTTCTACCGAGTTCCGTTAATTGCACCTTATGAGCTTACTGCAATAGACGACAGAAATGTGTGGCATTGTGAAAAGCGTCGTAATACTGACAAATTCGATTATTACCCTAACAGTTTATTGTCTGCACGACTTTCAGTTGAATATGTGGGCATAACGGATTCAATTATTTATATGACTTATATCGAGGAGTTGACTCCAGAGGATAAAATGCCCGGGCACACATACGGCGACTGGGAAATGCGACGATATGTCATAATTGATGTGCCACACGACTCTATTGAGTGGCATGAAACAAAAACAGAGTGGATGGCAGCCCTCGGCAAAAGAAATATAGCCAGAATAGATCTCCATCAAGTAGATAGTTTGTACGATGACTTCGCTAATAATCGACGACTCTTGTTCAACCCATCAAAACAGCAATGACATGAAACTGACCGATAAACGATTTTGGATATGGATAGCCATGATAGCTCTAATATATCGCTCATCAGTTCATTCCCTTCGAGCCTTGTCTTACAAAGATATGCGAATATTGTGTCATCGTCAGTATCCTCCATTGAATCAATGACAATGCTTTCTATCAGGCGTTTCACACTTGTACCCATAGCGGCGGCCTTGATGGCTAACCGATGGCATACATCATTTGGAAGATCTATAAGTTTCTTAGTTTTCTCAACTTTGTTAATAGCTATTGTATTCATATCATTTCCGCATTTATATCGCAAATATAATATATATAATCTATATATGCAAGTATTTGTTCTTTTTAATTCGTGTATTTCAATAATCTTTATTAAGGGTTTGGTTGTTATATGTGTAAATTAATCCACTGTAACACCATTAATCGACAGACTATGAAAAACTCTCTACTTGTTTGCCTTCTTGCAAGCGCTGCCATACTTCCGGCTGCAGCTGCATCCTTGACTCCGGAGCAGGCTCTTGCCCGTTTTAATGCTGATCGTCCCCAACGTATTGCCACCTCCGGCAGCCTTGCATCGGAAAGCCTTCGACTTCAGTCCACTATCGGAAGCCTGTATGTATTTTCAGGCGATAGGGGATTCGTAGTGCTCCCCGCTGAAGATTCCGCTCCTGTATTGCTTGGTTATTCCGACAGCGGAAAGTTTGATATGGAAGGCAATCCGGCATTGAGGGAATGGTTTGACTTCTACAACAGTCAACTCTCTTATCTTAAAGCACATCCTGAATCCGCCACCGAGCTCTCAAAGGTCGTGCATAAGGAGAGAAAGGCCATCGAACCTCTCACTCAGACAAGATGGAATCAGGAGTATCCCTATAATATACTTTGCCCGAAGGTCGACGGACATGAGACAGTCACAGGTTGTGTTGCCACTGCAATGGCGCAGGTGATGAAATACCACAATTTCCCAGAGCATGGTAAAGGAAGTCATTCATATTTCTGGCGTCCCGGAGAAGAGGAACTGACATTCAATTATGATTCGATTCCTTTTCAGTGGGAAAAGATGGCGAATGTCTACGACAAGGAGAGTTCTGAGGAAGCTCGCTATGCCGTAGCCGAACTTATGCTTGGATGCGGTGTCAGCGTTGACATGCACTATGAGCCGGGAGGAAGCGGAGCTGCGACAGTCTTGATGGGAGAGTCTCTGATCGACATTTTCGGATATTCCAAGTCTCTCTGGATGCCGAACCGCGCCTACTACGGATATGAGGAATGGGAAGACATGATCTATGCCGACCTTGCCGAAGGTCTTCCCGTACTCTACAGCGGTGCGGGAACAGACGGTGGCCATCAGTTTATATGTGACGGATATAAAGACGACGGATTCTTCCATTTCAACTGGGGTTGGGGAGGCCTCAGCGACGGTTATTTCCTGCTGACAGCCCTTAATCCTGATGATCTCGGAGTGGGTGGTGGTGCCGGCGGTTTCAACACAACCCAGATTGCGACTCTCGGCGTTCGCCCCGGCAAGGAAGGTGACAAGCCTGTCTATATCTTCTATAATACCGATTCCTTTTTCACCGATGTCAAGGAAGTGAAGCAGGGAGAGGCATTCCGATGCGGAGGTCAGTATTTCAACTTCAGCCTTGCCACGATGCCCGATGGCAGCCGTCTCGGTCTCAAGTTTGTCTCTGAATCGACGGAAGAGGTAAAATTCGCAGAAGGTCCCGGAGTAGGAGGTTATCATCCCGATGATGGAAGAAACGACCTGCAGGTGCGTTTCCCCGAACTTCCCGACGGAAGATACGAGATAACTCCGGCCCTGAAAGTCGAAGGGGAGTGGACTCCGGTGCGTATCCCCGTTGGTCAGCCACAGATGATTGTTGCCGTAGTGAAAGACGGAGTCGCAAATATAGAGAATGAAAAACCTGCGTCGATCTTCGTTACAGACATAAAGCTCCCTGAGAAAATCTACAAAAATCACGAGTTCCCGATGTCGTTCACGGTTGAGAACATAGGGGATGCCGAGTTCTATAGCACAATAACGCCGATGCTTCTCGACACCAAGGGAGACGTAGTGGCGAAGTCTACATTCCGCCCTGTCGATATACTGATAGGAGAGAAGGAAGACGTGACAGATTATGTGGGAAACTTCAAGGCTCTCAAGGATCACTCGTTTGCACAGGGAACCTACACGATGGTGTTCCGCGACGAGGCCGGAAAGAATGTCAGCGACGCTGTCGAGGTTACTGTTGAGGTGAACGACGACAAGACTGAAATCAAGGTGACTGACCTGCGTGTTGAAGACAGAGAGTCCATCGTTGACCCGTCAAAAATAAATATCAGTTTCGATGTTTCGTGTGAGTCAGGAGTCTATTTCGGTTCTCTCAGATTCGACGTCTTCCCCGGTGACGGAGGTTATGAAGTATGCGGATCCTCTTCTTCAGACATCTATCTCGGAGCCGGAGAACAGAAACAGGTCACAATGACCGCCGATTTCAGTCATCTCAAAGACGGTTGGTATATCGGAGCTGTTTATGATGGAGGAAAATCCATGACTGATGCTGTCCGGTTCCACATAGACCGCAATTCGGTAGGTGTTGGATCGATAAAAGCTGATGCAGAGGAGGATGCTGTTTATGACCTCAATGGTATCAGGCATACCGGGAAAATGAGTTCCGGCATCTACGTAGTCAATGGAAAGAAGATAGTTCAAATATAGTTAAGTGTAAGAGAGCGGCTCCCATAAGTCATTTCGATTTATGGGAGCCGCTGTTTATAGTATGCACTTCATCATAATCAAGGAGACCTTGGTTCAAGCCCAAGTGAGACAATAAATTAAAAATATAGTAGTTACGACATTAATCGTAGCTGCTTTTTCTTTTGTTTTGAATGCAATTGATCCGCAAAGCTCGTTCCATACCGGGATCCAGTAGACAGCAGTGCTCTCCATCGCGGCCTCTGTCACTCCACGCTCCAGCATGTCCACACATCTGACGGAGTTCCGGAGTCAGTGTCCCGTAGATCTTTTCAAAAATAATTGCGCCGCCCTCTTGCATAATACAGAGATATATGCTATCTTTGTACACGTCAAGGCCGGCTACCGTTCTTTTTCCGTCCATATCATTGAAGTTAGAAAATTTTCCTCCAAATTAATAAATTTGTGACAATGAGCACGCAGGAGTGGACGGAAAATCGCGTCGGCCTTGATTTTTTATGCTGCTGGTGTGGAAATCTCACGATTTTAATGTATCTTTGTAAATTGCGCTAACTGAAAATTTTATAATGACGATTGATGATATAAAGGCATTGATTGAGGCGGATGAGTCG
>JAIDTS010000096.1 GCA_029060585.1 Muribaculaceae bacterium | reverse complement strand
GAGGTCGACATGCCGCCGCGTTCCATGAAGTCGTAGGTCGGCTCGATGGAGGCTGTGATGGCCCACCCTGCGCCGTGTTCCGATACATATGGCTGGTCGATCCAGGTTCCGGCTATGTCGACGCGGTAAGGGAGGTTACACTTGAGTTCCTTGCGCAGGGCCGTGGTGGAACGAGCCTGGAGTCCGGCCTCCGGTTCCCGCTCGAGCACGATGTATTCGATGCCTCTCTCCTCGCAGAATTTCCTTTTGGTCTCGCTTCCGCCGTCGGAGTTCACCACGAAGACATCGGGCTTGAAACGGTCTACCGACTCGATGAAGTCCATCATCCCGCTTCCTGTGTTGATGCAGGCATCGGTGACGTATCGGATCGCCTTCACCATGTATAGGCGCTCCTTTTCGGAACACACCGTCTTGCGGTTTTTCAGTTCCTGTATTGTCTTGTCGGAGCCGATACCGACGTAGAGGTCTCCGTATCTGGAAGCCTCCTTGAAGAAAGCCACATGTCCGGAATGCAGCATGTCGTAGCATCCCGAGACGAAGACTTTTTTATTGGATGTCGTCGTTGTCATCGTTGTCTTCTTCGTTGGTTCAGGATGCAAAGTTAATGAAAAAAATTGAATTTTATGTCCTATTGTGACTTATAAAAAATGAGGTATTAGAAGCGTTCCTGAGCTTCTCGGTAAGAATCCATCGATCCGATATCGAATCGGGAGCCCGGCATGGGCCATGCGTGGAGCGTTGTAACGTCTGTCAGGTAGTGTGCCAGGTTTCCGGGAGCGTCAAACCCGCATCCGTGGGCCATGCAGTCGCGGATGAGGGGCAGATCCTTTTTTGCGTAGATGTAGAATGGAGGCACCGCCCAGTTAGAAACCGGCTTTTCCGGCTTCTCCTGCATCTCGAGCACCCGCATGTCGTCGTCGACCGCTATCACTCCTGTTCGCTGGAGCTTTCTGAGTTCCGGCTCGTGGTGGCACATAATGACGGATGTTCCCTTCTGCTTGAAATAGTCTACGAAACCCTGAAGGGAGAAGTCGAGGATGTTGTCGGCGGCAAGCACCATGATGTCGTCGTCGATTTTGTTCGTCTCGAGAGCCAGGAGCAGGTCGCGGACGGCTCCCAGGCGGGTCTCGTTGGTTGATGTGCCGTCGTCGATTATCGTGATCGGTTTCTTATAGTTTGAGTTAGCTTTCCATTCCTCGAAAATCGGGGCGAAACGGTGGTTTGTCACGATAATGTGTTCGTCGACTTCTGGAATTGAGTCGATGTCGGCCATCATTCGGTCGAGGATAGTGCTCTCCCCTATCTTGAGGAGTGGTTTGGGGAAATTCTCGGTAAGCGGATAGAGGCGTGTGGCATATCCTGCTGCAA
>JAIDTS010000095.1 GCA_029060585.1 Muribaculaceae bacterium | reverse complement strand
GGATATGGTATGATCGTAGCCGGCATAGCCTACCTCGTGATGGTGTTCGGCTCCCTCTCGCTCGTCGGCACCAACGGCGACGTGTCGACCAACTGGCTGATATCCACCTATCTTCTCCTTACCTTCGCGGAGCTCCTGCTCTCGCCGATGGGAATATCCTTCGTCAGCAAGGTCGCTCCTCCAAAGCTTAAGGGCGCCATGATGGGCGGATGGTTTGCTGCGACAGCTGTCGGCAACTATCTCGTGTCTATCCCGATGCTCCTCTGGGGCAAGATCCCGGTATGGACCATCTGGACCATTCTCATCGTGCTCTGTCTCCTCTCCGCAGCCTTCATCTTCTCTCAGATGAAGAAGCTCGAGGCCGCGACCGGCGACATGCCTGAGCCTGTGCCCGATGCCACACTGGCTGATCCGGTAGAATAAAATTCATAACTTCGGGGCCGCTCACTACGCGGGCGGCCCCGAAACTATATCTGTCAGATTCATATGGCACACAATTCAGAATTCAGCAGCAAGATAGGAATCATAGCGGCCACTGTAGGCAGTGCGGTAGGTCTGGGCAATGTCTGGCGGTTCCCGGCGGAAACGCAGGCCAACGGCGGCGCGGCGTTCCTTCTCGTGTATGTGATATGCGTGATTCTCTTCGGCATTCCGGTGATGCTCGGCGAATTCGCTATCGGGCGTGCCGGGAAGAGCGATGCTATCGATAGCTACCGCAGGCTCAGTCCGGGAAAACCTTGGTGGATTTCCGGTTTTATGGGAATTCTTTGCTCCTATCTTATCCTGACCTTTTATATGGTAGTGTCCGGATGGACGCTCGAATACCTGTTCCAGTCCTTCAGCGGGGAACTTTTCACTCCGATCCCAGGGGTAGAGGAGGGGAGCAACCTCCAGTTTGCCGACCGTATGGAGGAATACGTGGCGGGCGTATGGCCTCCCATGATATGGACATGGATCACGATAGCCATCTGTGGGGCGGTTCTATGTATGGGCGTGCAGAAAGGCATAGAGCGCGTGAGCAACATCCTCATGCCTTTGCTGTTTCTCATCCTGATCATACTGTGCGTGACTGCCATGACTCTTCCGAAGGCATCTGAGGGTCTCGCCTATTTCTTTCATCCGGATTTCTCGAAGATCACTCCCGGTGTCTGCATCAGCGCGCTCGGACAGGCATTCTTCTCTCTCAGCCTCGGAATGGGAACGCTCATCACGTATGGCAGCTACTTCCGCAAAGATACCAATCTCACCCGCACTGCGTTCACGGTCTCGCTCCTCGACATGGCGGTGGCGATCCTTGTAGGTATGATCATATTCCCCGGAGTTATGTCTTTCGGACTTGAAGGTGAGTCGTTTGGCGGCTCGGCTCTTGTGTTCGTGACATTCCCGGAGATATTCAACCGTATGTGGTGTCCTCAGCTATGGTCTTCGCTGTTCTTCATACTCCTGTCGGTAGCCGCACTTACGAGCAGCATCTCTATAGCGGAAGTATCGATAGCTTATTTCAGCAACCACTTCAAGATGAAACGTGTCCCCGCTACGTGTCTTGTCCTTGTGCCGCTGATTCTGCTCAGTGCCCTTTCATCGCTGAGCAACGGCGTACTCTCCGACTGGACCATATTCGGATACACCATCTTCGGAGCCTGCGACGCCTTCACAGCCAACATCCTCATGCCGCTTGGCGCGTTCATCATGGCTGTCTATCTCGGTTGGTTCGCACCCAAGGGAATGATGAAAGACCAGCTTACCAACGGCGGAACTATACGCAACAGGCTTGCGACTCCCGTAATGTTCCTCCTCAAATGGGTCACTCCGATTCTAATCGTTGTTATTTTCGGAGCCTCTATGTTGATGAAATAAAATGAAAACCGATCTAAAGGAAATCGCGGTTAATCTCGGTGTCGATTTATCGGGGCGTAATCGCGAAATCGAACTTCTTCTCACCGACTCGCGGAGCCTTACCGACCCCGCGAAGTCGCTTTTTTTTGCCCTTCGTGGGCCGAGCAACGATGGACACCGTTATGTCCGTGAGCTTTACGGCCGAGGCGTTAAGGCGTTTGTGGTAGATGCTATTCCTCGGGATGCTGACGATATGCCCGATGCTTCATGGCTTGTAGTGCCCGATACGTTAAAGGCTCTGCAGTCTGTAGGCGCAATGGGGCGGCGCAACGCATCATCTATAGTAGCCATCACCGGCTCGAGAGGCAAGACAACTCTAAAGGAATGGCTTTTCCAGATACTGTCTCCCACCCTTGACGTGAGCCGTTCTCCCCGCAGCTACAACTCACAGATAGGAGTTCCTCTCAGTCTCTGGGGGATACGTCCCGGAAGCGATGTGGCGCTTATCGAAGCAGGCATATCTAAAGTGGGAGAGATGGCTGCGCTCGCCTCATGCATCCGGCCTGATACCGTAGTGGTCACGAATGTCGGCGACGCCCATGCCCAAGGTTTCTCATCAAGAGAGGAAAAGATAAGGGAGAAGGTGTCGCTCGCTTCTGGAGGTTCGGTAAGGAGGGTGATATACTGCGCTGACGATCCGGAAGTGGAGGCAGAGATAAAGCGTCAGTGTCATGGCAAGCAGCTCGTAGGCTGGCACTGTTCGGATCTGCCGTCGGATATTTTCGGCGACGGGTTCAATGCTCCTGAGATCAG
>JAIDTS010000094.1 GCA_029060585.1 Muribaculaceae bacterium | reverse complement strand
CCCAGCCGTTCTTGCCCATAGAGTCTCCGAGATCGTAATTGGTCTCATAGCTGGGGGCCGTACGTGCGAAACCGGTCATCGGCTGCATCTGCGGGCAGAGGAATGTCGTAGTACCGTCGGGCATGACGAAACCTGAGGCCTCGCTCTCCACCACGCAACTGAGAGTCTCCTTCTGCGGTAGCATCACATAGCGGTATGCCACGTTATTGTCGCTGACCTCTACCTGAAGTTCGAAGACAGGAGTGCCGTCCTCACCGCAGAAAGTGAAGTCGGTTGTGTTTGCCTCATAGTCTACCTTACTTTTCTTGATATTAGGGATTGAATATGAATCCTGACGTTTTGCTGGACGCACCTTGCCTATGTTTAGGCCCGCGGTGAAGTCTCCTATATTGGTCCTCAGGCCGAGTGGCGAGTCAAGGAGAAAATCAGTACCGTTATATTTCACGGAATATGTCGGCATGAGTCCCTCGTCGGAGACAGTCACGACGGTCTTTCCGTCAGGGCTCTTCACCTCATATGATTCGGCTGACGCCGGCAGTATTGTTGCGGCAGCTATGAGGGGTAAGATCAGTTGTCTTTTCATTTATTTTGGGTTATTGTTGTTTTCAGGTCTGCTCGAGACATCAGGGACGCACGATGGAGTACGTCCCTGACGCTTCTTAATTTGTAACGGATGAGTCGTAAGGGTTATTGTTGGTGGCGAAGACCTGTTTGATCCGGATGGGATTCCTTCCGAAACACCAGAAACCTACCCTATAGACGTTAGCCGTATCAAAAGGCTTGATTCCATCAGGGAGATTTTTCATCATGCCGTCAAGTTCCGCTACAATCAGTTTTCCGCCGTTGAAGGCCGAGGAGTAAGGGACGTCCATGTAGTCCGCAGTGTCAAAGGCTCTCAGGCAGACACTGTCGCGTTCTTCATCCTCCAGTTCAGCCACGAGATACTTATAACCGGAAAGGTCTACTGGTTTGTCAAACTCCCAACCTCCGAATCCCCACTGTCCGCCTTTGAAGGTGGAAGTAGCGGCATCAAACGTGCCGTCTGCGTATATGGCGGGATTAAAGTCCTTAAACTCGAAAATGAAGTCTCCTTCTGCGGGAACAGGACTCGGGATATAGACCTGCTCCTCTGAATATGAGACCACAGGATCCGTGGTGCCCATTGTGCACAGCATCTCGGTCGCGTAGCGCGTTCCGAGCACCCTGTAGGCATGAGCCGTGAAGTGCAATCCATCGCCCTTCTGCGGAAGGTTGGCGGAGGATACTGCATGAGCCATCGGGAAATCTTCCGGCACATTACTGATGATATTATTCATCGAACCGCAGACTCCTCCCATGTCGGAGGCCACGACCTCGCCGGCAAGAAGAGGGATTGAGTTCGGTTCAAGACCAAGATCGGAAAGGAGATCGTCGTAGACCTTGCGCACCTTACTCCACCACTGCGGATCGCCGGTGTTGGATTCACCCTGGTGAAGGAGGATTCCCTTGATCACACCGTCCTGCTGAGCCTTCTTTGCACATTCCACCAGTCTTGCGTAGGGAGCGTTGTCATAGGCCTTCATGAAGTTTCTGAACCAGTCGGCCTCGCTTGTAAGAGTGGCAGGATCATAATCCTTATCAAGATGCTCTATCTTGCAGCCGCCGATAGCGACAGGCACGACACCTACTCTGACGGTTTCCGGAAGGTTCTCGATCATGGTGCGTCCGAAATAATCAATCGGAGTCAGTCCTGTCGATTCCCTTACCAAAGGAGGAACAGCCACATACCACTCCCCTTGCTTGCGTTCGGGATTCTGATAGTCAACACATGCCATCATCATGAAACGTTCGGGGACATCCTTGCGGTCCATAGGTTCGACCTGTGCGTTCCCTTCCATGTTTGACTGCCCGAGGCAAAGATAGATATGGAAATCAGGATCCTGCGCATTCAAACTGATAGCGGAAGCCATCATTGCAAAACAGGAAATAAGTGATTTCAGTATTTTCATTTTAGTATTTTTTTACCGTTGACTATGTAAAGACCGGGGAGGGTAACTTCGGAAAGAGAGGAGGCTACTCGGATTCCCTGAAGGTTATAGACTGCAGAGTCCGAGGCTGAGGAATCAACGACTTCTACACCCTCGTATGGGTTGTTGTTTGTTGCGAACACATGCTTGATATGTATCGGAGAGTTGCCGTAGCACCAGAATCCAACCCTATAGACTTCAGAGGTGTTGAGCGGAACTATGCCTGACTCAAGATTCTTCATCATTCCGTCGAGTTCTGCGATCATTATCTGGTTGCCTCCAAACTTTCCCTCATATGATTTTTCCCAATAGCTTGCGGTGTCGAACACACGGAGCTCAAGACCGTTCTGTTCGGGCTGGTTGAGCACGGCAACGAGATACTTCTAGCCCGATAGGTCGATGGGAGGATCGTATTCACAGCCGCCGCGGCCCTACCTTCCTGCGATGAAGACA
>JAIDTS010000093.1 GCA_029060585.1 Muribaculaceae bacterium | reverse complement strand
TACCGGTGGATTCCGAGGCTGGTACGCTCGCTGTGCATGGTCTACCGATATTCTCCTTCTGCGCAATATTCTTCGCCATGAATATAGCATATATCGGCTATTACCAAAGTATGGGAAAGGCAGCAAAGGCCATGACCTATACCCTACTGCGCGGCGTCATCCTTCTCGTCCCTCTATTCTTCCTTCTCCCATCGCTCTTTCCCGTCTGGGGAATGTGGGCCGCAATCCCCGCCTCCGAACTCAGCACCTTCCTCATAATCCTCGCATCCCGGCTCATGACCCGATAACCCGATAGTGGATAATATTGGACAGTAGGATTTCAAGACCCAGTGCGAGGGTCTCATTTAGGTTTTACAGGGGTGTTGTAAATGTTCAGGCCATTGTCGAGCTCGCCTGTCTCATTGAGCATCCTTGAACCGTGACGACGTGCTCTACCCACCGAGAAGGAGTATGTCGCGGTCAGATGCACCATAGTTTGCAACGGGCGCCAATCGCTTTCTTCGATCATATTGAATCTTCCGGCATCTCCGTAACTGCGGTTGTTGTGCCCCGAATAGTGATACTCAGCTCCCACCGACCAGTCGCCGTGCTTGTACTGGACTATAGCCGCGTACTGGGCGCTTCCGTCTATCGTCAGGTCACCGTCGAAATCCCTTGTCGGCGAGTTGGCCGCGAGTATGAAGGTGAATTGTCCGGCAGTCGCGGTGACTGTTCCCCCATAACGGAGGTAAGATTCCCTTACATGAGACGACGCATCGTATCTGTGTATGTAATACTCCACATACGGCGACACCTCTATCCATCGCCATGGATACCATGCCACGTTAAGGTCAATACGATGCCGGAATGAATTGTGAAGGTTCGATGGCTGAAGATACGCGATGCCGTCTGCCACGGCCAGTGTGGAAGCTATCGGATCCTTCATATATACGGTCTGCCCCATAAGGGTAATCTGGTCTCGCTTCCCGGGTACGAAATAGCATACGGCAAGTTTAGCGGAATTCTCCATGTAGTTCCTCAGGTCAGGATTTCCAACTGCCAGAAAATGATAGTCCTTGTAGATGTAAGAGTCTGTCAGCATGCCGAGGGACGGGGCGGAATGACGCGAGAGGAGAGTCAGCTGCGTGGAGAAGCCCCTAAGACTCCCCTCAGGCCACCAGTCAGCATACATCCGCAAGTACGGAAGCACATATGTCTTCGCTTCGCTGCACTCTGACCTGGCAAGGACATTGAGGCCGACCGAAGGCACTATATTCCAGTCGCCAAAAGTCCGGCTCAAGCCCAGGCTTAGGAACTCGCGGTGGGAGTAGCGACGGTCTCGAGTGTCTGAATATTCCTGACTGAGGGATTGGTATTCATATTTTGACCCAAACACATAATTCCAGCCCAATGCCTTTGAAGAGTAGAATGCATTGGCCACAAGCGAATAAGAGCGATTGTCAGTCCTCGAGCCAACAGTTATCGCATCGGGTGAGGACACCACCGATTGTGAAAGGCCTCTGCCGATTGTATTTACTACATTTACCGCGAGCACTGAACCATTTCTAAGGAAATGGCTGTAGTAGATATCGAGAGAAAGTGATTTCGAATCGGTGCGCAGCAGGGTGCTGTCGATGCCGTGGACCTCCGCGTCTCCATACATGGCTGTGATTTCTCCAGATGACGTTTGTTTATCCGGCCGTGCCAAGAATTTTAGTCTGACGTTAAACAGATGGCTCGTTCTGTAGTGCTGGTAGCTCCCATATATGGAGTGGTAAGCTCCTTTGTATCTCTTTATGTTGTCGTATCTTGATGCCCATGCAGGAAGGAACTCATATTCAGAACGCTGGAAGATATTTCCAATATCTCGGTAATCAAGGAGATAGCCCGCCTTAACCTGATTGAGCGAGTCAGAATAAGAAAGGTCAATCTGGTCAGTGCCGTAACCTGTCGTCACGGAGTTCAGCGCGTTTAGGTAACCTGAATACAGTCTGTCGTGCCTTTTCTTAATGACTACATTGACCAGAGGGCCATCCGTAAATCCCATGTATTGCGATGGGGGAGAAGAATAGTATTCCACTTTCTTTATGTCAGATCCTTTATAAGAGCGGAGATCAATAGCAGTCGAAGGAACTCCGTTAATGAGGATAAAGACCGCCGAGTGATTCCACGATGTCAGCTCAGTTCCATTGAGCGTCGTGATGAACCGAGGCAGCGATGACACTGCATCGAGAGCGTTAGTACCGAAGTTGCGGTTTCTGCTGTCAAGTAGTAGAATCTCGTGACCGTCCATATGTAGGATTCGATCCCCCTCCACAGTCAATTCCTGGAGTTCCAATGCAGATATACTATCCGCGGAGACTCCCCTGACGATAAATGTCATGGATAAAGACAATAAAAGAAGCAAGAATCTTGTCATGTCAATCTTTCTTGTATTCATTTTTAAGGAAATCCAGTTTTTGCGCTAAATTAGGCAACAGCAATGAATTCAGCAAAAAAAATGGTGCGGAAATGGAATTTCGCACTCATTTCCGCACAAAAAATTATTTTTCCATACAAAATAACGTATCTCTATACTACAGTAACCGTATAATATCGTCCATCACCTTAACTCCTAATTTCTCTCCAAAAATCATTTCACATATGTAACCTCGACGAGACGACAGGGCACCCTTACTCCGACCCAACAATATGGCAACTTCCGTTGGTTTTAATCCGCATCGTATAAGCAACGCCATACGGTATGCATCCTCCTTAAGACGGCTACCCGTCAAAAGATAGAGTCTTTTCTTAAATTCCGGAGAGAGTCCTTTAACTACACCTTCTACCTCTTGCCAGATATCATTGGTTTCCGGAATACACTTATTTCCTTCTATATATAATTTCAATCGCTCATATATTGATAATCCCAGAATATCCTTAGCATCACCCTTTTTAGCAATTCCAGCTTTCTGCAATCCAAGCAATTCCTCCTTGAGACATTCTCGCAATGCATTTTTTTCGTTCTTTGCCTTAGAAGGTTCATTCCATTGGGGTTCTTTACATCCAAGCGTCTTCTTCCCTGAATACTGAGAATACATGCCCTTCTTTATTTTGTTTTGAGCGGATTTTTCATTATTTCTTATGCTCTCATCCGGACGGTTATTGCTTTCTGTATCAAGGGTCTCCCTTAAATGCGTTAGGTCATCAAGTGCCTTTCGATATTGAAGAATAGTACGTATGCTTCTAATGCGAACATACAGTAGGGCGGCAATTAGCACCAAAATCATAATAAGGGATATACCAGCCAAATACATATAATTTCTCTTGGCTTCCTCCGCTTTCATCCGTTCACGCTCATGTATCTGATAATTGTAGAGAGAGGTCTGCATAACCACTTGTTGAGCGTCATGTCTGTTTAAATACTCATCAAGAACATCTCCATACTCAAGTGCATATGACATCAGTGAATCCGGATCTGAATATTTCCTAAGTGCAGGATGAAGAAGTATGCTGTAGCCTATTTTTCGGTAATCATTATTATCACAACGTATTAGCTTGACTGCATAGATATGTGCGGTGTCAAAAATTCCGGCTTCAAAATATATCTTTGACGCATACGCCCGTATGATATCGAGTCTTTCAGTGGGGTTACATCCAATTACCCTACGAATAATTTTCAAAGCTTTATTGACATCGCTTCTATATAACTCTATTCCTGCGAGATACATATCATGAATAGTCGTATCTTTGTGTAATATCTGTCGACCGATTCTTCTGGCCTCGTGAAAACAGGAGTCTGCCTTTTCATAATTCTCAGCATGCAAATTTATCGCACCTGAAAGCTGAATTTGTCGCATCAGGATAATGGAATCTATATCATCAGATTTTTGCTTGAGTAACCTGATTGTTTCTTGGATATAAGCATCAGACTCTCTGTAAAGCCTTAATGAATTCAACAGAAAACCTATCTGGCTAAGAATCCTGCCGTAGAGATCAATATCAGCATCTTCCGAAACAATGTCAAGCGCATCTTGAAAATAACAGAGCGCACTCGGAGCATCGCCGATGTCACTGTATACTCGGCCTCCGTAATACAGAGCCTCCGGATAGCGTCCGCTTCCCTTATGTCTGGAATAATAGTCTATCACTTTAAGTATGACGCTGTCGGACTTATGTCTCACATAAGCCTTATCCTGAGCTTTTACACACAAAAGAGCATGTAAATACCTGTCGCCTTCCTTCAGAGTGCCGAGATCGATGCTGTCGAGCTGAGCCAGCATCTCCTTGGGGAAATCCGACACTTTCTCGGCTATGTCAAGAAGACGGGTATCCTCCGGTGTATCCGACTTGCAACCTATCACCGAAAGAAACAGGATGAAGATAAGCCAAATCTGAGATTTCATCAGTAAATTAACTTCATTACTAAATTCGAGTGCAAAATTACTAAAAAAAATATAATCGTCAAATTCCATCCCCCTCAGCATTTATATCAGAAGATGTAGTAATAATTGCATGGAATCATGTTGAATTATGCATCTAAATCTTTACATTTTAAGATTTCAGGAAAGAGGGATTATTGACTTATAATATTGTCTCCGCTTTTTACTGTCGCCCCCGTATAGGAGCGCACCTCCAAATTAGAAACTTTTATGTCTTCAAATGTTATTATGGAGTTTTGATAAGCCGAGACGTACAGATTCTCGGCTTTAAAGTCGTCAAAATGGATTATTCCTTCTGAAAAAGCATTAACATATAGACTGCTCTTGAATTCGACAGGATCGGGAATTATTACGGAGGCTTTATTCATAACCTCTATGCTATTTAACTGAGGAGAAAACAGCCTGATTATTACTTTAATGGAATCTGAGGTAAGATCAAACGAACTCTTTAACTCAATATTTAGACGACCTTTGTTATTTGTTCTTAGATTGAGGGCTTCGACCATATTCGTGGGACCTTCCACAATCGCACATGTGCTGCCGCTTTGATAATAATAGACCGTAACCCCATCTGAAATTACAGATAGCTCACGTACTTGGACCAAAGAGTATTTCTTTGAATCCATCGTATCTGAAGGCTTGATCCTTTTGAAATTGCATGAAGCCAAGACCAATGCTATCAATATCGAGATGAGTGTTAATTTTTTGAGCATAAATAATCAATTCTTTGATCCATATTACAGGTAGGAGGTAGAAGAACCCCTATCAATTATCTTCTAAGTTTATTGTCTACGATTGAGCAGGAATCAAACTTGAAGGTATTCTATGTTATATTGGATCTTCATCACACTTTTGTAGAGACCTTGTTGAAATTCCACTGAGCAAAATTATAAATATGTATTGTATATCCAAATAAAAATAGTGCGGAAATGAATTTCCGCACCCCTTTTCCGCACAATTCGAGTGTTTTCAGCACTTCCCTATATGTTACTTAGTACCTGTATTCTTGATAAATTAATTGCACAACCGATATAAAATCGTTATCTTTGCAGAAAATTGTGAGTTATGGAAGAGACGAAGGTGAAATACGCAATCGGCGACCAGGATTTCAGGTCGTTGCGAGAGGGTAAATGTGTGTATATCGACA
>JAIDTS010000092.1 GCA_029060585.1 Muribaculaceae bacterium | reverse complement strand
AGCCGTCACAATGTAAGCCACTGGGGCTGCGGCGCGAAGGAAGCCCGCATCAGCCAAGCCGGATTCAACCGCATAATGTATTACCTTACGGCCGACGAGCGCCTCGGCGACCTAATGAGCGACGTGACAGATTCCGATCAGAAACTCTACACCATCGATCCCATGCGTCTTGCGCAACCACGGGATAAATATCCCTGTACGGCTCCGGCACGTCTGCGCATCGGACCCGACTGGCTGGCTTACGCGGGAAACTGGATGACGGAGTGGGAGAGGACGGAAAACACTAAATACCGCGACAAGATCAAGGCCGGAATGAAGAGCATATGCGCCCTTCCGAGTCGTCTGTTCACCGGACCTCTCGCCCTCGGCTACGACCCCGCCAGCGGCATCATCACATCCGAATGTGACTCCACCCTGCAGACTACTAATCATCTGATGACTATCATGGGTGGATTCGAGATCAATAACGAGCTGATGGATCTCATACCAGACGCCGACTGGGAGGAAGCCTGGCTTGAGCATGCCACTGACTATAAGCGGAAGTCGCGCGAGATACTCCGCAATAAGTTCAGGGTATCGCGCCTGCACGCTTATTCGGCGTGGAAACGTGGCGACAAGGAGGCTGCTGCAGACGCCTGGCACGACCTTCTGACGACAGCCGAACACTATGAGGCTCCGCGTATGCAGGTGAGCGTCATTGAAGGAAGCGAGGTGCCTGCTCCGATGCATGAAGCTTCGCCTATAAGCACCAACGACGCGGCTCTCTGGAGCCTCGACGCCATATACATGCAGGAAGTGATACCACAAGACTGACTCATAATGCATAATTCATAATGCATAATTCATAATTCATAATTAGCGTATAATAGATAACTCAACGCTGATAGCTGAAAGCTGAAATCTGACAGCTGAAATCTGACAGCTCGAAAACTAAGAAAACTATGACAACTCTAAACTTTATAGGTGGCCTCGGCCTTTCCGAGGTATTGGTGATAGCACTCGTAGTCCTTCTTTTCTTTGGAGGAAAGAAAATCCCCGAACTAATGAAAGGGCTCGGCAAAGGTGTGCGTTCCTTCAAGGACGGAATGAAGGAGGTGCAGTCCGGCCTTGACGACGACGATAAGGAGGAAGTGAAGAAAGACGAGGAAAAAAAGTGATCGAAGGCGATGGCTGATCCGTCGGAAAACTTGCGGGATGATTCCGGACAGACATTCTGGGATCATCTCGACGTGCTGCGTGGCGTACTGCTGCGCTGCCTCGCCGTCGTGCTTCTGCTGACGGTCGTCGCGTTCTGTCTCAAAGATGAGGTGTTCGGAATAGTGCTCGCTCCAAAATCTCCGGATTTCATTCTCTACCGGTTGCTTGCATGCCTTGCCTTGCGCCTTGGAATGGAACCTCCTGAATGGTTTGACGTCACACTTATCAATACCGGTCTCGCGCAACAGTTCATGATCCATATGAAGACCGCGTTCTGTGTCGGACTCATAGTAGCCTCTCCCTTTCTGCTACATCAGGTGTTTGGCTTCATCTCTCCCGCGCTTTATGCGAAGGAGCGTAAATATTCCCTTCGCCTTCTTGCGGGAGGCTACATAATGTTCCTTTTCGGAGTCGCGTTGAGCTATTTCATCATCTTCCCGCTGACTTTCCGCTTCCTCGGGACATACCAGGTTTCAGAAGAGGTGACCAACCTCATATCTCTCGAGTCATACATGAGCGTGCTGATAATGCTATGTATCTTCATGGGACTCATGTGCGAGCTTCCTGTGCTCGCCTATATAGCTACGAAAGCCGGAATCATCGATTCCGGCTTCCTCAGAAAATTCAGGCGTCACGCCATTTTGGCTATTCTTGTGATATGCGCCGTGATCACGCCTACTTCCGACGCTTTTACTCTTCTTATCGTCTCTCTGCCCATATGGCTTCTTTATGAAGCCTCCATACTGATCTCGAGATCAGCGGGCGGTCGGCGTGATAAATGATCCTCGTTATTTAGAGGCCTGCTCCTTGATCTTCTCGAGTGCCTCGAGCGCGCTGTAGGTGTTGCGCGGCGTAGGATTGAACGTGATGGTCACGGTGTCGCCGTTGGCGATGTAGTCGATGATCATGTTTGTGCTGTCGTTGCCAACAGTCACGGGTATGCCGGTCTTGTCTACGGCCACGTATACGCTATCCTGTTTCTGGAAAGGCTTGTCAAGCATGAGGATGTGCTTGATCTTCGTGCGGTTGCCGTTTTCATATACGAATACGGCAGACTGCTCTGGGCTCAGGGAGTAGATCACCCTGCCGTCAAACTGACCTTTGCGGCTGTCCTTGCCCTTGATGTCGAAATATGTAGCGTCGTAGACACCGTTTTCTACAGGCTGTTCGGCCTGAAACGCCTCATCGGCCGCCTGAGCCTCCGCTTCCTTCTCTTTTGCTGAGTTTCCGCCGCAGGAAGCCATGATGAAAGCGAGGCCGCAGAGGCCAAGAAATCTGAAAGTTTTCATGTCTTTTAGTAATTTGAGGTTATATTCATATAGTTATAACGTTATGTATCCTTGAAAAGTTAAACGGAAGAAATACTCTCGGCGGAAATTATGCATTTTGCATTATGCATTATGAATTGAAAAGACAACTTTTGCCCCCCATGCGTGTTATTAAGGTATAGGAGGAAGTATCGAAATGGATAAGGGGAATCTCTCCGGATTATGTAGTAACCTTTAAAACCAAAGACTATGGACGTTAAGATCAAGGCAATCCACTTCGACATCAGCGACAAGCTCGAAGCCTTCACCAACAAGAAAATCGAGAAACTCGTCCGCAGGTTTGATGCCATCGGCGGCGTAAACGTCAACTATACACTCGTAAAACCTGAGACAAACAATAATAAGGAAGCAGGTGTGGAACTCATCGTTCCCGGCTCATCCCCGATATTCGCCTCCAAGACTGCAGACTCATTCGAAGAAGCTCTCGATCTGGCTCTTGTGGCTGTAGAAAACCGTCTGGAACGTAATAAGGAAAAGAAGTAACAGACACGGATGGGACGCCTTCTCGACAAAGTAAGGATATTCGAATTCTCAAAAGTATGTGATCCACGGGGCAACCTTTCCTTCATCGAGGAGGGTTGCCACGTGCCATTTTCCATAAAGCGTGTGTTCTACATCTACGACGTGCCTGGCGGAGAGACACGCGGAGGACACGCCCACAAGGAAAATACTACAGTGCTCATAGCAGTCTCCGGCTCCTTCGACCTTCATCTGACAGATGGCGAGGATTCGATGATAGTGAGGATGAA
>JAIDTS010000091.1 GCA_029060585.1 Muribaculaceae bacterium | reverse complement strand
TCTCGGAACATGAAAAAAATCACTTAGCGTACAGGTATATGATAACAACGGTTTTTCTAACGTAATTGTTTAAACATTTTAGAATGGAAAGACTGAGTGGATTGTTCCTACTTAACCTCCGTGCCGTCTTTCTCATCGTGTTTAGGTGCAAGTTCAGCCGTAATCTTGCGGTCGAGGGCTGCAAGTTCGGACTTGCAATCGAAGCAAATGGGGTTGGTACGCTATCGCCTTCACTTGCCATACTTACTTCCATATTTCCGCTCAAAAATATCGAAATGATCCTCACCCCATTTGAGCATCTGGTCAATGATCGGGACCAGTGATAATCCGAGTTCTGTGATTGTGTATTCAGAGCGGGGTGGAAGTTCGGGATATATTGTCTTCTTGATGAGTCCGTCTTCAACCATCTCTTTGAGTTGTATGTCAAGAACTCGCGGCGCGGCTTCCGGTAGACATTTATGTATTTCGCTTGGTCGTTGAGGACTTCCGTCCCTCAACTCATCAAGGATACAGGACTTCCATTTCGACTCAATAAGGCTCATAGTAAGTCTCAAAGGACAGTCCAGGTCCACGGGTATTTTCTTTTCGTATGCCATAGTTTTGATTTTATTTATCTTTGCGATTGCAAAGTTAGTCAATAATTAACTAATTTTCAAGTACCGAAAAATTTTTCGGTATATGAAAAATTTTTCGGTACTTGATTTATAGATATTACTGTTGTAACTTTGCATTCAGAAAATCAAACAAATACTAAAACTATGCGAAACGAAATCAAGGAATACGAGGCTGTGGCTAAAGCCGCAGAAAAGTTCGTCAAGAGTGTTGCCGAAGGCAACAGCGAGTATGCGAAGACATTATTTACCGATGACGCTGTGTTGTTTGGCATCTTGAATGGCACTGTAGAACGCGGTTCAATTGAACAGTTTTATCACAATGTGGATACCGTTGGTGCAGGTGCAGAGTTCAAAGCTCGTATCGACGTGCTTGCTGTTGAGGAAACTGTGGCTGTTGTGCGTGTTCTTGAAGAGGGCTGGGGAGGCACAATCGACTTCACAGATTTCCTTCTTTTGCTTAAACTCGATGGAGAATGGAAGTGTGTGGCAAAAGCATATAATCAGAATTCAGATACTATTAAAAGATGAAAATAACAGTCATAACCGGAAGCCCGCGAAAAAATGGCAATACCTTTGCTATGGTAGATGCGTTCATTAAGACTGCGGAAGCAAATGGGCACGAGGTTGTCCGTTTTGATGCCGCCATGATGAAAATAGGTGGTTGCCATGCCTGCATGACATGCTTTAAGACCGGAAAAGCTTGTTCGTTTGACGATGATTTCAATATTATAGCTCCTCATATTCTTGATGCAGATGCAGTCATATTCGCAATGCCAGTTTACTGGTATTCAATCCCTGCGCAAATAAAGGGAGTGATTGACCGTTTGTTCTCATTCTGCGTAGCCGAGAAGCCTATACAGGGTAAAAAGATGGGACTTATCTGCTGTTGCGAGGAACACGATATGTCAGTGATAGATGGGGTGAAAATACCTATGGAGCGTACAGCTGCGCTCCTAAAATGGGAAATAGTCGGCGAAGTGCTTGTTCCCGGAGTATTCGTTGAGGGTGATATAAATAAGACTGACGGTTGCGCACAGGCTATCGCTCTTGCACATAAATTCTAAAAGATAAAAAGCTATAAAAACTATGAACAAAATCATAATTGCAGGATTATCCGCTATTATTGTAGGACTCTCGTCATGCTGCGGCAATTCTGAAAAATGCGAAGCCGGTTTAGCTGCCAAGCTCAGGTGACACAATCTTTTGCCTGCAAATAATTACGCTATCCAGGGCTGTGTCAGCCTGTTTGATAATCCCATTATCAAGGTAACCGATTTATTGAGCTATTTCAGCCGTTTCTGCGTGAAGCATATCGGGATGTCACCGGTAAAATTCCGTACGGCCGGTACAAAAAATAAAGCCATGCGTTAAGGAATTTCTTACGCATGACTTTAAACTATCACCTCTTCCTTCGCGTTATTCACTGATGAATACAATTCTCATCAAGACAAAACACCTCGTTTGAAATATTAACCCCAAAACCTTCGCATTATTTATATTGCGTGATTACCCAAGCAAACTAATATAGACATCTTCTAATATAAGTCAAATATGAAAACATTCAAACCAGCAGCATGGCTGCTCCCTCAGCCGGTACTAATCATCGGCACTTACAACGCCGATGGAACGCCTAACGCCATGAACGCAGCATGGGGCGGTCAATGGGATTCTAAGGAGATTTTCATATCACTTGGTTCACACGCCACTACTGACAATCTCATTCGCAATCCTGAATTTACAGTTGCCTTCGCAACTATTGATACTCTCGTGGCTTCCGACTTTGTTGGAGTAGTCAGTGGACGTAAGGATTCAGAGAAGATGACAAAGACAGGATGGAAGTCCACCAAGGCTGAAACAATAGATGCTCCGGTCTTCGACTGTTTTCCTATGACTATGGAGTGTCGCATCAAGGAAAAGCTATATGAATCTGAGACAGGTTTCTATATGGTGGCAGAAATTCTCAATATAAGATGCGATGAGAGTTATCTTGCAGAAGACGGGCGTCCTGATGTTGAAAAGATGAACCTCATTACATTTGACCCCATCCACAACGGCTATATCAGTCTTGGCTCACGCGTCGGCAATGCCTTCCGCGACGGACTCGCCTTGAAATGAGCGGAGACGATACCAATACCTCATGCCTTAATTTTAATGGGAAACGAGTCCTTCCCATAGAGTTGGATCCGTTTTCAACTATATTATAAATATTCAGAAGCAGAGGCGTTGGAATCGACTAACAACCAGTCTGCTGCAGTAGCTTTGCATGGTCTATCTTATCCATACTGATGATATTTATATCTTTTCTATAAGAAGAATCCTTATAAGCTGGTTATAAATTCCCGATACAGTCTTTCGGTCTTTATCAGCAAGACCGTATCTATCTCGCAGCCTATCGCCTTATTCATTCAACCAATTCATTTAATGCCGTCTTAATATAAAAACAAATATTCACCGCAAGGTTACGGTGAATATTAAAGTATTTATTGGAATTTTCGTGATCGGTAATTTATGTCTATCAAATATGTTTATTCGGCATTGTTTTTAAGCCATTTAGTGCGCACTGCATCCGGAAGATGCTTTACCTTGAAGTCGGAGAAGGTGGCGTTGAATCCGTTACCGTCGGGGCTGGCGCCGTACATACCGATTTTCACGGGACGATTCGCCTCCATCCAAGCGTTGCGCATCATATGATACTCCTTATCATCGTAGGAGTAGAAGATTTCGATGGCATCGAGACGGCGAACAGCCTTCAGCCACAATGCCTCTATTGGCCTGTCGAGTTCAATGACGCTCCAGTCGGAAGTGTGGTGTGTAACAACTGTACTGAGGTTGTACTTGCCGTCGACAAACTCAATGCCACACTTGAT
>JAIDTS010000090.1 GCA_029060585.1 Muribaculaceae bacterium | reverse complement strand
ACCATCTTCTCCTCCTCATAATCCCAGATGAGTTCAAACCTGTAGTCATCGGGCAGGAGTTCGTAGTATTCATATCCGTATTCCTCGTCCACAAGGATCTTGGCACACTTAGTCACAATGTAAGCGTTGTCAAAAATGCCTACATACTGATTCTGATCGATATAGACGTGCGCCTCGGAGTCGTCGTATTCAACCGTAGCCTTAACCCACGCCTCGGGCATCACCTCGCTCAAGCCCTGGAAGTAGACTTCCTCCCCTCCCTGGCCGAAGTTTACGTTCCAGCCATAGCCTAAGTAATCACAGACATAAGACCAGAAATCCTCGGACACCTCAATGTCTTCGGGCACTGTCACCTCCACTCCATTGAAGGGTTCGAGCGAGAGATCCCACGCACCATATCCGGTCCAATAGCCGTCGGTACAGAAAGAGTACGCCATAATGTGCTTCGGGTCGAGGCCCTCGGCCTTCCATGTTCCATCCTCAGCGATGGAAAAAGTCAGCGTGGCATCTTCAGTCGGAGCAAATGAGTAATAAGCTACTCCATCC
Source organism: Muribaculaceae bacterium (assembly GCA_029060585.1). The sequence goes on along the minus strand of JAIDTS010000090.1, from coordinate 6,319 downwards.
TCCTCAAACTCATAATAGTCGCATACGGTAAGATTGGCGCCTTCTTTCATTTCATCGTTCCAGATGACTGTCTGGGGGAGATCGACGACAATCTTATCACCATCCTTTTTGCCTTTCACATAAGCATCGACAGGAATCTGCGGGAGGATGTTGTAGATATAGACCTCATCGGTTTCTCCATATATGACATGAGATGCAAATACATCGTCCTCGAAATCAAATGTATAGCCTTCAATGTCAAGAAAGCCGCTACATGTGACGGACATGTTCTGCCTCAGGCCTTCCACTTCGTATATTACATCCTGAGCGGAGCCGACTTTTGCCGGAGCCTTTCTCATGGCGTCTTCGTGACCGAAGGTTTTTACGTTGCTATCTTTATTTGTAAAGAAGCGTTCGAATGAGAACTTGGGAGATACATAGCGCTGATGCGCCTTGTTGGTGAATGCCGAGCTGCTGAGGGCGATGCATGCGGCACCTAACAGAAGTAAAGATTTTTTCATAGGTTTGCTTTTGAAATTTTCAGCATGCAAAATTATGAAAAAAATCTCAAAAGGGCAAAAATAGTTGGCTCCGTCTTTTGGAGAGAGAGCTGGAGCTCTCACTTCCTATGTTTAGTCAGAGGAGGAAGGTCAGCCCGAGGGATAGGGGGGTGAAGTTGATGGGGGATGAGTTCTTCAAGACCTTCATCGGGGAATAGCGGACGTAGACACCGATGGCATTATGATAGGAAAGGGAGGTAAAAAAGTCAACGGTAAATGGGCGGCGATCGAAATCTTTCGTGAAATATTCACAACGGTTTCCTTCATGGTCGTCGTAGATACCCTTTATCGAGGAATAGGTGTTGAAGTTCAGGATGGGGCCCATTCGCCATTTTAGATAGGTTTTGGGAATGCTCCAGACATACATGAGGGGAAGCTGGAGGCTGAAGACCTTTAGCTGCGAGCTTTTGACCGTTGTGCCTTCGGGAGCACTCCCCCACTGAACTCCTCCCCTGCCGTCAGGCTCGAGCCAATGTCCGAAGGCCGTCGCCTTGTAGTTACGCCAGTCGAATCCGAGACCGAGGTAGACCCAGGAGCGGCTGAAAGTGTATCCCACATTCAGGCAGCTGAGCCAGTTGATCTCAAAAGACTTCGACCATTGCAGGCCGCCTCCTCCTGTCTGATCCATCGCGTCGGTGAGTCCTACGCAAAGACCCTCGAGACCGACAACCCAACCCGAACGGCACCGATCATAACGATTGCCGTAAGGAATACCAGGAAATTGGAAGAAGGTTTTCGATGAGCTGCGAGATGTAGTCACTTTCGCACTTTCGGGATATTCGATGAGAATTGACTCACGGCCGTCGGCAATCGAGACCCGAGTACCTTCGGGAGATTCGGTGATGATCACTTTGTCAGGATTTGAGACTGACATAAGGGTATCGGGAGAGGTCTGGGCCTTAACGGCAGGAATAATATTCAGAAGGAGGAAGAAGAATATTTGGAATTTCATAATGATCTTAGTGAAGTTGTATGATAAATATAATTTCCGAGCCAGAGGCTCGTACACCTGAACAAACATGCTGTCAGATGATGCAACCAACCGGGATGGACCGGATGTAGCGATGTCGATGATTAGAAATTGATAGTAGCGCCGATGCTCCAGGATTTGAGCTGCGGACCGTAGTGACTCTGGAATAGGGTCATGGGACTCCAGGAGGCGTAGACTCCAAGGATATCGCATACACCGATGGACGCGGTAAGTTCGGCGGTGAATAGACGTTGCTGAAGCCCTTTGTATGTAGTTTTGTATTTTGAGGAATCGATCTTCAATTCGGAAGAGGCGCGAGCATACGTATTGAAACAACCGACAGCGCCGGCAACGAACTCTACATCACGGCCAATCGGGATGGTGAAAAGGAGTGGAATCTGGAAATTAAACACCTGAAGATCTGTTGAAGAGATCTCTGCGCCTTCACCTGCGGGAACAAGCAAGAGGCTTGAGCCCTCCTTGACATAACGGAATCCTTTCTGAGCGGAATAACGCTGGACTCCATATCCAAGGCCGATTGAAAAAGAAGGAGTGTATTCGCCATGACTCCAGCGAATACCGATAAGATTGCGGACTCCGGCCTCAAAAGAATTCTTCACGTTACCCTTATCGGAATAATTGAAACGGTGTCCGAGGTAGACATTTCCCATCACAAAGTATGATGTCTGGAGTCTTTTACTTGGAGAGGTCGGTCTGGAATCCTTTCCTATACCGAACGGGATCTCGAAGTCAAACGAATCATCGGATTCAGAGCTGACTGAGTCATCAACCGTGATGCTGTAAGAAAAGACATCCTTCTCAAAATCATTGTGTGTCTGCACCTCAATGAGTGTAGTGTCATCGGACCGGGACACTATGACTTTGTCGGCATTTTCAATAATCTTCACCGTGTCAGGAACTTCGGGGACGGATTGAGCCTTTACCACAGGAATTACAATCAGGAGGAGCAGAAAGAGGATAATTTTCTTCGTCATATAGTGGAATGTTTTTTATATTCTTTTTTTTGTGATCATTGTCTTGACTTCATCGGGAGTCCAGTCTCCTTCAATAAAGACGAGAGTTGTCTTGTCTTTTCCTTTCTGTCTCAGGTCGAGAAAGAACAAGTATTTCCTATGTTTTCCCTCTCCTCCGAGACCGTAGAATCCGAAATATAGTTTGCCGTCCTTGAAGGAAGTTTCCTTAAAGTCAGCCTTCGCTCCGTCTTTCCTCACGCTTCTTGCTATCGCATCGGCCTTCACAGGGTCGCCGGATAGGGACACACTCCTATACATAGTCAAGCCTTTCCAATCGCTCTGTTCGCCGGAGATGGAAACCATCGTCACGTTAGGATTCTTTGCAAAATCCTCCTTAAAAAAGGAATCGACGCTGAGACCTTCCGCCCTTGAGCTAACCGACACTTGACCGGAAACAAACATCACGGCAAGTGCTATAATCAGTATCAATCTGTGCTTCATAAATCGTCGCTGATTAGAGCTTCGCGGATATCATCGAGATCCGTAGTCACGGTCTGAGCAAAAAGTTCAGAGGACTCTCCGATATCGTTGAGCTGAGTGTCTATTATTTTCATTATCTCGTCATGATCCTCCACCTTCACTCCATCCACATAGGCTATCATAACGGAGTCCCGGGACGACACGGCCTGACGGATGAGAGGAATGCCAATGGCTATAAGGAGAGCAATCGAAGCGGCTATCCCGAAGATGAGTCTGAAAGGCTTTCCTGCGGATTCGGCTGCGGGAATCGGAATGCGTGACGCGAGCATCACGGCAAGAGCGTCGTCGATGACAGGGTCGGAGCCTTCCAGGGGAAGGAGAACCTTGAGGAGCCTGCGTTCTTCCTCTGCGGAGAGCTGCGCCTCGAAGTATAATTCTATCTTTTCGTATATTTTTTCTTTGTTCATAATCAAAAAAATTATCACTAATCGCCTCTCCGAGGCTACTGTATCTTTATCTTCTTTCCTCAGGCTTTAGCCTGGGGGTTCGGCATAATATCAGCTCACCGAGCTGAAGACATGTCCGTATTATTGATGTCGCTGGCGGTAGAGTGTGCGGATTGTCTTTCGGGCTCTGGAGACTATCATACGGGCGTTTGCCTGAGAGATTCCGAAATGTTCGGCTATCTCGTCGAATTCCCATCCGTCGCGGTCGTGCCGATTAAGAATCTCGCGGTCGCGAGGCGAGAGTTGGGTTTCTATCAGACGGTTGATTTCGGCAATCAGTTCTACAGGAGGATCCGGATCATCGTCGGCTTCAGGGTGTCGATCGATGGCATCGATATCGGTTTCCGGATGAGTCTGCCGTCGTCGCTGACGGTCGATGGAGACGTTGCGTGCGGCTACTGTCAGGAATCCTTCGGCCTCGCTCTGCGACGAGAAGTCAGCGCGACGGGACCATAAGCGGCAGAAGGCTTCCTGCAGGGCGTCTTCATCGTCGTCGGAGCTGCGCGACATGAGGCGTCGACGCACCGAGCGGAATGCTGATATGATAAAATCTCTTTCCATCTATTGAGGAAACGCAACGAAATGGGATTTGCAACAAAAAAATTTGTGTATATGGATAAAAAACGGTAATTTTGTCGCCAAAATTTGACCTAACTACCATGAATCTATACAGTAAGAGGTTGAGATATATTGATGCGATGCGAGGACTGGCTATATCGCTGGTGGTATTCTCGCACGTCACCAACGCGTATGTCAAGATGCCCATCACCAATGCATCGTTTGCCGGCGTCTACTATATGATGACGATGTTCCGGATGCCGCTCTTCTTCTTCGTCAGCGGTTTCTTCGCATTCCGTATGGCAGAGAAATGGACATGGCCGACTGTGCGCCGGGTTATGACTAAGAAATTCCAGGCCCAGATATTCGGACTGGCTGTCTTCTCATTTCTCTTCGGCGCCTGCATGAAGGGTTGGCGATTCAATTTCCTCTGGACATCTAACCCTTACTGGTTTACAATCTCACTATTCGAAATGTTTGTCGTCTACCTCGTGACGGCCCTGACAGTGAAGTACACACGAAGCAACATCCCCCTCTATATATTATTAGCAATATCCTTCATAGCCCCGTTCGTCTTCAACTACTACACCGACGGCGTAAAGTTGCCCCGCTGGGTGGTGGGCCTTCAGACTTGGCATACACTCAACTACTGGCCATATTTCATGATGGGGATATTTGCCCGCCGATTTGAGGCATTCACATGGAAGACGGTAGACAACCAATACTTCAAAGCCCTAATGATCGTCGGATTCTTTTCCCTCGTCCTCTTCTACGGCTGCCGCCACAGATATTCTCTTGAATGGGATTTCGTCATGACAGCCATGCGCTTCACAGGACTGATGACTCTGCTCATCGCTTTCCGAAGCTATCGCGACTGGTTTGACAAGGGAACGGCTGTGAGCAATTGCATGTCGTTTGTCGGGTCGCGTACCCTCGACATATATTATCTGCATTATTTCTTCATCCCCGATCTCTCCTTCATGAAAGGGTTTCTCTCCGCCGGACCGGGTAATAACATAACCGCGATGCTTGCAATCGGTCTCGGTATATCGGTCATTGTAATAGCCCTCTGTCTGCTCGTCAGCGCCATCCTGCGATCATCTCCGTTTCTATCGTCTTGGCTATTCGGACAGGGCAAAAGATAGGCAATGTGGGGAATTTTTAGTAATTTTGCGACATGGAACAGGAGAAGGATATTAACGATAAGGATAAATTAGGACTTACAGGACTGGTATCACTCGTCTTCGGCATGATGGTAGGGAGTGGGATATTCAATATACCTCAGAACATGGCTGCCGGAGCGGGATTAGGAGCGGTCATGATTGGGTGGGGCATCACGGCCACCGGGATGCTGATGCTCGTCAGCACCTTCAAGATGCTAAGCGACCGCCATCCGGAGCTCAATGAAGGTATCTACCTATATGCGGAAAAGGGGTTCGGACGATTCACGGGTTTCAACATAGCGTGGGGCTACTGGCTCTGCGCGTGTTTCGCCAACGTAGCATATGCCGTAATGCTCAACGACACTTTCGGAGCCTTCTTTCCGACACTCCTCAACCACGGACTACCCACCATCCTTTTCTGTTCAGCGCTGATATGGGTGATGTATTTCCTCATCTGTTCGGGTATGCGCACCAGCTCCATAATCGCCACGGCAGCAGCGACATTGAAACTAAGCGTCATCGCCATGATCATCATACTGCTGGCCCTCAACATCAAATATGAGACTCTGACGGCCGACATATGGTGTCTCGGCACGGGCATAGGAGGAATCACCAGTCAGGTGAAGAGCACGATGCTCGTGACTCTCTGGTGCTTTATCGGCATCGAGGGTGCGGTAGTCATGTCGGGGCGTGCACGAAAGCAGAGCGAGGTCGGGAAAGCCGGAGTGCTTGGTTTTCTGGCCGCATGGATACTCTATGTATTAGTGTCGGTATTCTGCTTCGGCATCATGTCTCGCGCTCAGCTTGCCGGACTTGAGGATCCATCCGTAGCATACGCACTTCGGAGCATTTGCGGAGAGTGGGCCTACTGGCTTGTCATCATCGCAGTGATCATATCGATCAGCGGGGGATGGTTTGCGTGGACGATAGTTACGGCCGAGCAACCTTATTCGGCAGCGCGGCATGGAATATTTCCGAAATGGCTTCTTAAAAGCGACGGGAGCGACTCGCTGCAGCGAGCACTGCTTGCCTCGAGCGTCATAATGCAATGCTTTCTATTCCTTGTAGTGATGGCGGAAGACGTATATCTATATGCGCTCAACATCACGGGACTTATGGTATTGCCTGC
>JAIDTS010000009.1 GCA_029060585.1 Muribaculaceae bacterium | reverse complement strand
ATACTGGACGGGATAGCTCCTGCATCGCTTTCCACTCCCGAACTTGCAGAGCACTTCAGCCCTGAGCTCTCGACATCTTTCGGCGACCTCGTGGTCTATTGGCTCAAGGGAGTCTCACAGGTATTCTTGATTAACTCATGGGTGACCGGAATCTTCTTCCTTGTAGGTCTTGCTCTCTGCAGCCGTTGGGCAGCAGTCTGGGCAGCCATAGGCTCCGCAATCTCACTCGCCCTCGCCATCCTCTTCAAGGCTGACGGCGCCGACATCGCAAGCGGACTCTTCGGCTTCAGCCCGGTACTTACGGGCATAGCGATCGGCTGCACCTTCTTCAGCCCCAACGTGAAGTCGGCGGCATGGGCCGTGATAGCCATCATCGCCACATTCTTCATCCAGGCTGCTATGGATGTCTTCATGATGCCGTTCGGACTTCCGACTTTGACAGGCCCCTTCTGCGTCGCTACATGGCTGTTCCTGCTTCCCCTCTACAAGTTTGACAAGGGGGGCGACATGCACTCCGAGTGGGATTCCGATTGGGACAGTTTCGTGGCCAGACTCCGCAATAAAGACGCGAAGGCTAAGAAATAAGTTATTGACAGGGTTGTCAACAACCTGTCGACAACCTTCACTAATCATTGAATATAAATATTATACGCCAAGCCAAACAGCTTATAGCTGAAAGCTTATAACTGATAGCTCAATAGACATGCACATGTCCGATGCATTGGTGTCCCCGGCGGTAGCTGCGGGTGCCGGAATAGCGGCGGCGGCCTTGATAGGGGTCGCCGCTTCAAAAGTGAAGCGGATACGCCGTGACGACATCATCCCACTGATGGGTGTGATGGGAGCCTTCGTATTCGCCGCCCAGATGATAAACTTCTCCATTCCGGGCACCGGCTCCAGCGGCCATGTCATAGGTGGCATCCTGCTCAGTGCCGTGCTCGGCCCATGGGCCGCGTTCATCACACTCTGCTCGGTGCTGATCATCCAGTGCCTCGTATTTGCCGATGGAGGGCTGCTCGCACTGGGATGCAACATCCTCAATATGGGCGTCACCTCCTGCCTGATCGCATATCCACTTGTCTACCGTCCGATCGCAGGATCTTCGCTAAAGCCATGGCGCATCACACTCGCAGCCGTAGTCTCCTCCATTGTGGCTCTTGAAATCGGAGCCGCCGGAGTGACGATGGAGACGGAGCTATCCGGCATCACAGCCCTACCTACCTCCACCTTCCTCGCCTTCATGCTCCCCATCCATCTCGCCATCGGCGCCATCGAAGGGGCTGCAACCGCAGCAGTGCTCTGCTTTCTGGCCAAATACCGTCCCGAAACGCTTTTCGGCGACCACAGGCCACAAAGTGAAGATGCAGGGGAAAGCAAAGGACGCGGACGCAAGGTGCTGATAGGGTTCGGCATCGCGACGCTTATCTTTGCCGGAGCATTCACGTGGCTTGCATCCTCAAATCCGGACGGACTCGAATGGTCGATAGAAAAGGTCTCGGGAATATCAGAAATGCCGTCGGCCACTCCCGCCACAGCCTTCATGCCTGACTACGACTCACGATTCGCAGGAATCGTGGGAGCGCTCATCGTGATGGTGATGCTATGGGCGATCACAACAATCATCTTCCACCGCATCCGTTCCGCCAATACACCACATTCTGAAGACTGAAGACTTATGCAGCAGACACTCCTCGAGAAAGCAATCACCCTACTCAACGCCCGTCAGGCAAAACCGACTACTGCGTCGCATATAGGAGACATCGACGCACGAGCGTTGCTTATAGTGACGGTAGTCTATCTCGTGGCTATGCTGAGCGTCCCCCTGCAACGCACGGACGCCATCATATGGTTTGCCATCTATCCGATTATCTCCGCCCCCTTGGCGCATATCCCTTACGAACGACTGTTCCGCAACTCCCTCTACGTCGTGCCGCTCCTCCTCTTCATAGGAATTTTCAATCCACTCTACGACAGGGCACCAGCCTTTACCGTCTTCGGACTGACCGTTTCAGCCGGTTGGCTCAGTTTCATCTCCATCCTCATCCGCGGACTTCTCGCCACCCAGGCCCTGCTGCTACTCATATATGTAGCAGGATTCAACGAAATGTGCGAGGCCCTGCGCCGTTTGGGATTCCCCGGGATAATAGTGACTCAGTTGCTGATGGTCTACCGTTATCTTGAGGTCCTTCTTCAGGAAGCTCTGACAATGCAGCGAGGCCGAATGGCTCGATCTTACGGCAAAGATTCCTTCAAGGCCTCAATGTGGGGACCTTTCGTAGGCCAGCTCCTGCTTCGCACCTTAGAGCGCAGCCGCCGCATCAACATGGCGATGAAAGCTCGCGGATTTCGGGGCACCCTCAGCACCGGCGCGCCATCACACTGGGATACGGCAGCCACCGTCTACTGCATGATCTGGATTCCCATACTCCTCGCTGTCCGTTTTCTTGACGTCTCCTCTTTATTATTAACCCTTTTTGCTTATCATCTATGAATAAGGCAGCCCTTGAGTTTAATGATGTATGCTTTTCATATCCGGGAGGACATGAAGTGCTACGCCATATATCCTTCACAATGGGGAGGGGCGAGAAGGTTGCCCTCGTAGGACTTAACGGTTCGGGAAAGTCGACCCTGCTGCTGCACACCAACGGCCTTCTGACAGCCGACAGCGGCACTGTCTCTGTCAACGGCAATGTTATCGACAAGAAAAACGTCGACGAATGCCGGAAGAACGTCGGAATGGTATTCCAGAACGCCGACGACCAGCTCTTCATGCCTACGGTAGAGGCAGATGTAGCTTTCGGCCCCCGCAATATGGGACTCACGGAAGAAGAAATAAAACGCAGGGTAGAAAGCGCACTCCGCCAGACAGGATGCAGCGGATTGAAAGACCGGGCACCCTTCCACCTCTCAGGGGGCCAGAAGAAGATGGCCAGCATAGCAACGGTGCTCTCCATGGAGCCGGAGATACTGGTCTTCGACGAACCCACCTCGGGGCTTGATTTCGCAGCCGAGGCCCAGTTTATCGGGATCGTAGACCGTCTGCCCCATACCATCCTCATGTCGACCCACGACATGGATCTCGCGCGCCGCCTCTGCTCCCGCGCCATCCTCATGGACCGAGGCGCCATCGCCTACGACGGCCCCATCGACACACTCCCCTACCCACTCATCTCCACCCTGTAAGGTCCTGTATCATAAAAAGTTCGTGGCTGAGCCTGGCTTCGCCGGCTTTCGCGGATATTATAAAACAGAAAGTTAAGTTACTTGACTATTTCCCAGGAATCGATGTTATTGCGCTCAGTAGAATAGTTGGCGGCGATCCTGATTACGGTCTTGTCTGAATATTCGTATGGTCTGGCATAGCCTTTGTCTTCTATCTGATCCATCGCTTTGCTCACGCTGCCGTCGGTCTTCAGTTCGAATATATAGATGAATCTGCGTGTCCTCAACATGACGTCCATACGTGCGCTGCATGTCTGTTCCTCGGCACGGGGCAAGAAGCCGAGAGCACGGAATATTATATAGATATTATTCTTGAAATAACTCTCGCGCTTCGCCATCTCTGTATTACTGTATGGATTACCTTCAAGGAAGGTCTGAAGGAGTCCCATAAACCTATCGGCCTCTCCTTCGACAACAGCTCTCCTCATCTTGACAAGAAGGTCCTCACTCTCATGTTCGGTGTACCCTGAGTATATTGGCATCAAGGCCTTGGAGAAACTTTCCGCCACTTCTTTATTCGGCAGACCAAGAGTATAAAGATTTATCTCATCGTCAAAGCTCTT
>JAIDTS010000089.1 GCA_029060585.1 Muribaculaceae bacterium | reverse complement strand
ATCTTCAACTATACAGACAAGGCCACGGTGAAAGATATCGACTTCTACAACGCCAGCCTGCTTCTGAGCGGCGGTTATGAAGCGGGACTCATCGCCTCAACGTCCTCTGGCTCGAACTTCGAGAACATCCACGTGCGCCGCCTCAACGCCACGGGTGAGAAATTCAGCGGAGAATTCGGCGGCATCGCTGGCAAGAGCTGGACAGGAACGGCATTCAAGGGCTGCGAGATAGCAGGTGCAGAAATCGACCTTCCATCCTGCCTGACAGCAGGCGGCATAGTAGGCGACATACGCACCGGAACTACAATTACGGGATGCGCGCTGACAGGCAACATTACAGTCCACAGCACTCTCGGAGGTATAGTCGGCTCCACCACCACCGGCGACGAAGTCATCTCACAATGCCATGTAGACGCCAACCTGAAGGCGCAGAACACAGTGGGCGGCATCGTGGGATTCCTTGACCGCTCGACAGTGAAGAGCAACTATGTCGAAGGTACACTCGAAGCTACCACCCCATCCAAATGGACCAACGCACTTGCGTTGGGAGGTATAGCCGGAGAGCTTGAAGGAGACTGGCAGGGCAAGGGCGACTTACCGGTTGTAAACAACCTCATAGGCGTCAGCGCCCTCATCTATCCGGATCTGTCGACCATAGAGGAGCAGCATCCGCGTCAGCTCTCGACAGTGCACCGCGTAGTAGGTCGCACAAGCTACAACTCTTGAAGAGGAGCCGAACAAGATCATCTATGAGGGAGGCGTCATCAACAACCTCGTGGTATCCGACCTCGCTGTTATCGACTTCGAGTTTAACGAGAGGACAATTGAAGGCACCACCACCGATAAAGACGAAGTGACACAGGAAACACTTCAGGACTCTCTTGAATTCGCTTACGGCACCAGCGACGACGCTCCTTGGAACATCCAGTCATGGTATGCCTACGATCCTTCGCTCTATTACGAGAATATGGCCTACATAGCCGAGCATGAGATCAATGTGAAGAAAGGAGACACCTTCCCGGTCAAGATAGCGATAATCTCGCGTGAAGAACTGAGTGAGGACGACCTGATAGGCGCATTCATGTGTGAATACGACGAAAGCATCCTCGAGATGACAGGCAACATGGCATATGACGGCAAAAACTTGACAGTGGAATTCTCGGCTGTCGCTCCGGGCCAGACTGAAATCAGCGTCTCCATCCTCGGCGGCAAGGCAGGATGCAAGGTGACGGTTGCCGATGGCAACTCGGTTGCGGGCATAGAATCATCTGACGCATCGCTGAGCTATAACGCAGGCATATTGAGCGCCGCAGGACGACTGATCGCAGTCTACGACCTTCACGGCAAACGTCTGCTGACTGGACGCGACAGTGTGGATGCAGGATCTCTCGGCGCCGGCTTATATGTAGCGGCAGCCACCGACGAACAAGGCCATACGGAGACACTCAAGTTTGCAAAATAATCTTCAAGGAAACCCTCAAGACAGATTTCAAATAAAGAAAAAGGGCGCCGGAATAACACCGACGCCCTTTTTATTGTTCTATTTGTCATATTTCTCAACATTCACCCGTAACAATTTCGGTTTAGATTGTTGTAGCATTAAGAGTCTACCCAAAAGCGGAAAAGTCTTCTACAAGTAAAAACGATTCCATACAAGAGAAAAACCATCAAAAGAAGATATGAAAAAGAATCTAACTAAAATCGCAGCCAGCGCGCTCCTGCTCACGGGCGCAGGACTGGCCCTCACCTCATGCAAGGGCGACGGCAACGCCCAGCAGCAACAGGCGGCCCCGACATTGGCAACCCTGAAGGTGACCGAATCGGACGCTGACCTCAACACCAACTATCCAGCTACACTCCACGGTAAGAACGACGTCGAAATCCGTCCCCAGATCTCAGGCTTCCTCACAAAAGTACATGTGCAGGAAGGCCAGAAAGTCGCAGCAGGGCAACTTCTCTTCACCATCGACCAGGTGCAGCTGCAGGCAGCAGTAGACGCAGCCAAGGCTGCGGTAGCTGTCGCACAGGCAAGCGTCAATACAGCACAGACCAACGCCAACAACAACAAGATACTTCTCGACAAGAACATCATATCCTCTTCGGCCTACCAGACGAGCGTAGACCAGCTCAACGCGGCCAAGGCGCAGCTCGGCCAGGCTCAGGCCAACCTGACATCGGCTCAGAAGAACCTTTCCTATACCCTTGTCAAAGCTCCGGTTGCCGGCGTAGTAGGCACTATCGACAACAAGGAAGGAGCGTTAGTCTCCCCCTCAACCCTGCTAACCATGCTATCCAACAATTCAGACATGGAGGCCTACTTCTCGATGACAGAAAAAGAGATCCTCGCGCTGACAGACAACGGAAGAAAGAACATGACGCAGGTACTCGACTCGCTTCCTGGAGTTGAGCTCAAGCTCGCCAACGGCGAGATCTACAGCCAGCCAGGCAGAATAGTAAGCATATCTGGAGTCCTCGACCCATCGACAGGCAGCGCTACCGTCAAGGCTGCTTTCCCGAACCCCGACGGAATGCTCCGAAGCGGCAATACAGGACAGGTGCTTCTTCCGCAGATCAACAGAGGCGTGATCACCATCCCGCAGAAAGCCACTTTCGAGATACAGGACATGAAGTTCGTCTATGTGGTCGGCGATAGCTCCAAGGTGCATCAATCGCCAATCATCATCGACTCGAAAAACGATGGCACCAACTATATTGTGACCAAGGGCCTGAAGCCCGGAGACGTAATCGTCATCGAGGGAGTTGGCTCTACCGTCAAGGACGGCATGGTCATTACCCCGAAGAACTAATCCGACGACATAACAACAGAGTGAAATGAAACTTGACAGATTCATAAACAAACCGGTGCTCTCGACGGTGATCTCCATCTTCATCGTCATATTCGGCATCCTTGGCT
>JAIDTS010000088.1 GCA_029060585.1 Muribaculaceae bacterium | reverse complement strand
CTTCAATACTTTAAGACGCGGTCTTTTAGAGGTCGGACTTGCTTCGCTCGTCCGGGAGAAAGCAAAGGGCGCAGAGATAAATTTCTAAATCCGAAACTTGAGTTAAAGATTAAATATTAAATATTAAAGATTAATTGCTTCGCGATGAGGTGCTGAAGCTAATGATAAAGGATCTGTCTATGATTGAAAAAGAACCAATAAGGTTTGTCCCGTATCTCAAGAGTGTTATATGGGGCGGAGAGAAGATCTGCCGCTACAAAGGCATTGAGCAGAAAGAGGAGAAGATAGGGGAGAGCTGGGAGATATCGGCCGTCCCTGGGCATGAATCGGTGGTAGCTGATGGCCCCTATAAGGGTATGAAGATCACAGAACTTATCGAATGCTTCGGTCCTGAATTGCTGGGTCGAGAGGTCTTCGACCGTTACGATGGAAAGTTCCCTCTGCTCGTCAAGCTTATCGACGCCAACGACAACCTGTCCGTTCAGGTGCATCCCGACGACGACCTTGCAATGGAGCGTCACGGCAGTCTTGGCAAGACCGAGATGTGGTATATCATTGACGCTGACAAGGGTGCGAGGATATATTCGGGTCTCAACAGGGAGCTGACTCCGGATGAATACGTGAGGATGGTAGCCGATAATACTATAGAGCAGGCTCTTGCCGTGCATGACTCCCACCCAGGCGATGTATTCTTCCTTCCAGCCGGACGTGTGCATGCCATTGGAGCCGGCAACCTCCTTGCCGAGATTCAGGAATCGAGCGACATCACCTACCGTATCTACGACTACGACCGCCGAGACACCGAGGGCAATCCCCGCGAGCTTCATACCGAACAGGCCAAGGATGCCATCGACTATACATTCCACGACGAATACAAATCAGCTCCGGCTGATCCAACGGTGGCGGACGCTGTCATAGCCCAGTGCGACCATTTCAAGGTAGACCGTCTTCTGCTTGATGGAGAAATGCCGCTCACGTTCAACGACTCGTCATTCACAGTCCTCATGTGTCTTGAAGGCCAGGTCAAAGTAGTCTACGACGGAGGCACGATGCCCTTGAAAGCTGGAGATACGGTACTGCTCCCCGCCGCCCTGACCAACATCACTCTGACTGGCCTCGCCCTGCTGCTGACCGCCAGATCATAAACGCCTATAGGAGGGGAGAGCTCCAGCTCTCCCCCGAGCCGACTCGGTGGGTTGGGAGCGATTTCCTAATGCAGCTATCTAAGTCAGAAGATGCGAGACATAAACCACCACGCCCTGAAGGGCGGAGGCTGGATGAATAGAGAATTCAAGACAATCGTCTTCTGTGCGGAATGTTGTTGAGAGAAGAAGATCTTCGATTGCATCCTCATTATTATGATAATGGGCATCCTTATAATTATGGAGTCTTTCTAAAGCGACTCGTTTAAGAATTTCATTTGAAGGACATTTTTTGCCCATGTTATATCTTAGTTCATGAAATGTGGTGCTTCCAAGAATTGTATCCAAAGTATCGTTAAAATCATCATCACTAATATTAGAATCGATGATACTCCATGTACGGCGGATTTTTTTATCAGCTAATTTAGGAGACTTTGCATCGAACTTGAGTAAAGTGATCTTGGGGAGATTGTGGCGAAGTGTTTCCAGATCCATCTCTTTGACATAGATTAGATCGTCTGGATTTATCTTTGCGTACTGCATGGAATTCCCCTTGACAATGAATCTTGATAACGAATCCATTTCTTCTTTGGAGATGTTGCCTCCGTATTTCTTAGGATCGTTAGGAATCTTTATCTTTACCGTAGCCGGATACGAATTGTCGACACTACCCGCACATACAACATTTTCCGTAGAGATGCTCTCTCGGTTGGCTTTGTTTGCGCGGTAAATTCCACTCAAAATTATTATCAATATAGCAAAGAGTATAACAATACATATTACTACTATTATAGTTGAGTTCATATCCGTAATTTTTTGAGTTGAGAATCTTTATTATTTTATTATATAACAAATAAACTTAAGCTTCAGATTTTTCAGTTTTTGTTAAATTGCTTCCATAGGACCATGTCCGGCTGGAATCTTGTATTTATCTATTGCTACCACGGCATGATGCATTCCTGATTTAGCACAAAACAAAATACTAACATACAAAAATAGAGCCCATCCGCCATTTAAAGCCAAGAAACTGAAAGGTGCGGCAATGATGCAGAAAGGAACC
>JAIDTS010000087.1 GCA_029060585.1 Muribaculaceae bacterium | reverse complement strand
CAGGAATGGGAGAAGAAATACGGGGTTGAGAATAAGGCTGATAACATTTCGTCGCGATTCCGCAATATAATAAAGCACGCCCATGAGAAGACGGGCCGCCAGGTAGTGATTCTCGTGGACGAATACGACAAGCCGCTCGTGGGCAATCTGAATAAGGATGACAACTTCGAGCATTACCGCGCGAAGCTCGCGGGCCTTTACTCCAACTTCAAGAGTTCGGCTGAGCATATACGTCTGGTGTTCCTGACCGGAGTCAGCCGTTTCAGCAAGCTGAGTGTCTTTTCTGATCTAAATAACCTAAACGACATCACTTTCGATGACGATTACGCCGATATATGTGGCGTGACAGAGAAGGAACTGCTTGAAAATTTTCAAGAGGGAATCTCAGCCCTTGCAGCAAAGCGGAAAGAGGATTGGGATGCTGCTTGCAGAACTCTGAAACGTAACTACGACGGTTACCGATTCGCTCCGGAAGGAAGTGACATCTACAATCCCTGGTCAGTGCTTTGCTGCCTTCAAAAGAGCAGGATAGGCTCATATTGGAATGCAACGGGAACTCCCTCCATCATTGTTGAGGCGCTATACAATGCCGAAGTGGATATCTCGGAGATACTTAATGCCCATTGGAGGCTTGATCGGCTCGCCGGTCTTGATCTTCGGAATGCGAATCCCACGGCGTTGCTTTATCAGACCGGCTATCTGACCATCGCAGACTATGATTTCGAGTATGACGAAGTGCGCCTGAAGGTTCCGAACGACGAAGTGAGGGAAGGTCTCTTCAACGAACTTCTTCCCCTCTATGTCAAGGGAAGGGATGGTTTTGCGGAAGGAGTGGTGTTTAAAATCAACAAGGCGATACGTAACGGTGACCCAGAGCAAATGATGAATAATCTTGAAGCATACTTCGCGGGCATTCCCTACGACCTGAAGATGGACAACGAGAATAACTTCCACAACGCCTTCTATATACTGACTACGCTGATAGGACTCGACGCGAAGGCGGAGGTGCATACATCGGATGGCCGCATCGACCTTCTGATCGAGACACCGAAATACATCTACGTCATCGAGCTGAAATACGACGGGACTGCCGAGGATGCCCTCCGCCAGATAAATGAGAATGGATATGCCCTTAAGTTCGCGACCGATACGCGTCAGCTTTTCAGAATCGGCGTCAACTTCTCCTCTGAAACGCGGCGCATCGAGGCCTGGAAAATCGAAGACTGACTATGCTGAATGGTTGTCTGGATTTAAGTGTTTCATTCCGCGTTTTTCGAGTCAAAGATGCACCAGATGGCCCCCAGCACCGCGACAGCAAGACAGAACCACATGACTATTGTGGCGTCGATTCCGTCAGATATCAGTATCAATGCGGAGACTGCGAAGACATAAGGGAGCTGCAGAAGAGACATAAGATTAGAGAGCCATTTTGAAGTCCTTATAGTGGAGTGGTTGTGCTGATTGACTGCGAATCTGATCAGGAAGCCGCAAAAAAGCAGAATCCCTAATGCCGACGAGACATACATCACAACCGGATGTCCAATGACTCCGAAAATGATAAAAGGTATTGTCGCGAACGCAGCTGTAGACAGGGCGTCGGCATATGTGTCATGGCCAGAGATAATTTTCATATTTTTAATTCTTCAAGGTTTTAAGTGTTATTTCTTAATCACGAGAAACACACTGCCGATGAAAAGTAATATTCCTGAGGAAACGTACAAGATATTTTGAATGTAATATACGATCTCGTCAGGAAGAAGGCAACGAGAGATAAGTACAATAGAGCATAAAATACTCATTATTATTGCCATAGGAGTCTTTGAGAAGTATCTGTATTGCCGTATGAAAAAATTAAAAAAGTTTTTGTACTTAATAGCTTTGAATAAAAAATAACCTATGGTAAGAATAAAAGCGGCAAAGAATACTGGAGTTATGTAAAAGTTCTTATAGCCCCCCTGAGAATATATTGAAGCTTCTGCAAGTAAGGCAGAGGTATTTCCCAGCAGGATTATAAAACTACAGTAGCGTTTATATTTCAAATTAGATTTACTATTTAGATTTTTATTTATTTTCATGATAATTGTCTTTTAGAAGTAATTACGGTGGTGTAGTTTACTATCTTGTTTATATCTCCCTCCTTCTAATATAGTTGGGAAGGAGGGAGATTCGTGTCCATGAACAATGTTCCTTAGACTTTAACGTTGTGGCTCAAATGGTTTCCAATATTCAACGCTTGATGTCATTACACAAATCGCGAATGTGACATTATCTTTTTCGGTAGAATCTAACTCTATGGTTGAAAAAATCTCTGATATATATTTGTTCGATGTGTATTCTACGTCATGGTAAGAAGACGAAGAATTCAGAATTACACCTTTATAAAGTTCAATAATCTTATTTGGTAATTCTCCCAGTACGGATGTAGAAACTCTTAATCCAGATCCTATGTTTGTGAAGAATGTTTTGGTGACAGTTGACGATAATATATTGTATTCATTTTCAGTGATGGTTCCGTTTTCATATGCATCCTCAAGGGAAGTATTACTGAAATTTCTTTTTTGAAGATTATCTAAAACTAAGTTATGTTGTGCCCCCGATAGCTGTAAATCCTGTTTCCCTTCTGGTAGTGATAACGATAAGGTGGTAGGATAATAATCAGAATAATCCGATATTTCTTCTTTCATTTTGATA
This sequence comes from Muribaculaceae bacterium, assembly GCA_029060585.1. The sequence continues at coordinate 22,534 of JAIDTS010000087.1, read as the reverse complement.
TAAGCTGATAGGCAATCTTCGAACGAAATAGGGTAAGCTCTTGTGATTGCATCGGCGGCCTTGTAAGATTGGTATGCTCCAAACAATGTTCCCATAAGCAGACCTCCAGCAGCAGCACCTTCTGGTCCTGCTAAACCACCTATTGTTATTCCAATGGCGGCTCCTTCCCAGAACCCAAAGAAATCCTTTACAGCCACATTGACATATTGTTTGGAAAGAATTCCTTTCAATGAAGATGGCGATTCTGAAATCAATAGCAGGCTGTCGTTGTACGCTTCTAGTCTGGCTATAACTCCATCTTTAACGGTATTGGAATGATTGATTGAAATAATTTCTGAGGAGGAATCTTGAAGGCCTTCCATACATCCTTCCATACATACGGAAGATTCTTGGCAAGATCCTAAAATAAGGATCACACACGCCATAAATAAATATAAAGTTTTTTTCATGTTGATGAAATTTAGATTGTCAATCATTGATATGATAGAATAGAAAGTAGGCTATGCATAGGGATTGTTCCCTAAAATTGCTGCCGGATTTTGTTTTTAAGAACTGTCGTTAATAGATTGCATATAAGGGTTAAGTATTATTGTGGTTTTACTCATAACATATGATAAGATTCTGCGCATTTTATACAGTTGAGTCTGTAAGATATGTTGCCGCCTTATATCTTTTCCCCTATTTTTTATTTCGGTGAAGGTTCAGATGTCGATGCTTCCGGTTGCACACCACGATTCCGCATTAATCTCGATGGTATAGACTCCGGAGCCGCATGTCTGTAGTGTGGTGTTGATTTCAGAGGACCTGTCTACGAGCTCACCGTTGCGGAAGAGGAACACTTCTCCTGATGAATAGCCGTCATAGAGAATGGAGATGGTCTCGGATGCTGCATCATACCATGCCTCCACACTTATGCGCATGGGAGCGCGAGGTATAGTTGGATTGGGATGATTGTTATTTGGCGTTGACTCAAGAATTATGGGAGTCGGATTCGGCTTATTGCCAGAATCTTTCGCTGTCATAGGCAGCGCTATCGCCATAAAGACGATGATTAGTGTAAAAAACTTTTTCATTTGTTATAGTATTTTTTGAAGTTTTGACGATGCAAAATTACTGCCTTAAACTTTCAGATTGCAAATCAAAAGTTTCATATTTTGTAAATTTAAATTTTTATATTATCTTGAGAATCAATCCTATGATATCTTGGGTGAATTTTATTTCTGCGCAGTTGGAGTTGAACTTTCATATCTAAGGGTATTTGTACGGAATCGTGTTTTACAGGGATGGTTTTTGACATTCTTTATGCGGACGCACAGCCGTGCGTCCCTACAAATACTATTATGTATCGATATATTGTAAAGTTGGAATAAAATGTTTATATTTGCATCATGAAATATAAAATGTACTTTCATATGCGTAGGATAATGCCCGTAATGATATTCACTATCATCATGTGCCTGTCCGGATGCGGAGGAACTTCCTCTGTAGTCAGGCAACTTGATGCGGCCGATGCCCTGATGGAAAGTCGACCGGACTCTGCCATCATTATCCTTGACTCAATTCAGACCTCTGAGTTGAATAAAAAGAGTCTTAGGGCACGCTATGCACTGCTAAAATCAATGGCACTTGACAAGACCTATGTCGACACCACGAATTTCGATGTTCTGCAGCCTGCTATAGATTATTTTATTGAGAATGGAACTCCCGATGAGAAACTTCGTACATATTATTATCAAGGCCGAATCTACCAGAACAGGAATGATAGGGATAGTGCCCTGCTTTCCTTCATGAGAGGATTGGATGTAGCAGCGGAGTGTAAAGATTCGTTGACGATTGCCAGAACTCTGGTAGTGCAGGGTATAATATATCAAGGATTCTATGATTTTGCTGGATATACTGACAACTATATCAAAGCATCTAATATTTTCCATCGCAAACATATTAAGTGGTATGAATTTGATTGTCTTCTAAATGCATTGAACGGAGCTATAATATTGAAAAGGAAGGAGCAAGCAGATAGCCTTTTCAAGATTCTTGACACATTTGAAACGATTGATGAAAGGCAATACAAAATTTTACAGGGAGATAAAGTGACTTACATACTTAATTTCGGATCAAAACAGGATTTAAAGACGTTGATTGATAATGACAGCGTGCAATATGATGTCAACGGAATCCTGAATCTTGCACGAGCATACAACAGACTTGGAGACAACTACGAGGCTATCCGGCACCTCGATTATCTGGATGAGGTCGGGGCAGAGTATGACACATTGAAATATCTGTCAATAAAATATCCAATTCTTGAAGGACTTGGCAGATATGAAGAAGCCCTTGCTACATATAAGGACATGAGTTTAAAACTGGAGACCATTAATTCCGCTAAGTTCGAGCAGAAGAGCCGGTCGATGGAAGAAAGGCATAGGATGGAGCTGCAGGCAGAGCGGGATGCGCAGAGGCATACTAAGATGTTGTGGATGCTGACAGGAGGTATCGTATGTCTCTTGATGATAATAGCCATTATGGTCCTGATAATCCGAAGCAACGGGATGAAGAAAAACCTCGCTGAGCAAAAAGTGATTACGGCCGAACTGGAGAATGAGAGCCTCAAGAAGGAGAGTGAGCGGCTTGCTCTTGAGAACAGGAACCTCCAGCTCGAGCGCGACAACAAGGTGCTGGAGGCAGAGATCCTTGCACACCGTGTTGAAGAACTGGAATCAGAGAGCGAAGGCCTAAGGGACCTACTCGACTCCCAGAAAGAGATGCCTGAGGAGGTGCGCAAGGCGATCCAGACGCGCATCGAGATGCTCAACTCCTATCTTGCCAGTCAGATTTCAGACCATAAGGAGTTTGAGAAGACGTATGATGACTGGGTTGCGGAACTGACGGCCAACACCGCGGAATTCATGGACAGCAACCGCCTCGCATTCCAGGCCTCGCATCCCGCTTTCATCAAGTATTTCGAAGACCATGGCCTGACCGTAGCCGAGATCAACTATGTCTGCCTATATGCCATCGGTCTGCGTGGCAAGGATGTAGGCAACTACATGCGGATGCGCAGCCATGTCAACATCAGCAGCGCCATCCGCAAGAAACTCGGCATCGACCGCCATGAGACCAACATCGGCATCTACGTCCGCAAGCTCCTCAGAGAACTTTGATTTACGCCCCGTTTTTGCATATTCGGCCAAAATTTGCAGAATCCGCGGAAAAAGCTTATCTTTGTGGAAAAATAGGAAGATTATGGAAGATAAGTACAGATATCCGATAGGGCAGCAGGACTTCAAGACGCTGCGCGAAGGCAACGCCCTATACATAGATAAGACTGCATTCATTGAGAAAATAGTAAATAGTCAAACCCAATACTATTTTCTGGCTCGACCTCGCCGTTTCGGAAAGAGCCTGTTCCTTTCTACACTTCGCTATTTCTTCGAGGGGAGACAGGAACTGTTCAAGGGACTTTACATCGACTCTATCGACTGGGACTGGGAGCCATATCCGGTGCTCCGTCTTGATCTCAACACAGACAAGTACGACGAAACCGGTATTCTTGACAGCGTGCTTGACAACCTTTTTCAGGAATGGGAGAAGAAATACGGGGTTGAGAATAAGGCTGATAACATTTCGTCGCGATTCCGCAATATAATAAAGCATGCCCACGAGAAGACGGGCCGTCAGGTAGTGATTCTCGTGGACGAATACGACAAGCCGCTCGTGGGCAACCTGAATAAGGATGACAACTTCGAGCATTACCGCGCGAAGCTCGCGGGCCTTTATTCCAACTTCAAGAGTTCGGCTGAGCATATACGTCTGGTGTTCCTGACCGGAGTCAGTCGTTTCAGTAAGCTGAGTGTCTTTTCTGATCTAAACAATCTTAAGGACATTTCATTCTCAGAAGAATTCGCCGATATATGCGGCATCACCGAGAGGGAGTTGCTTGATAATTTCGAGGAAGGCATCTGTAGGTTGGCCACTACCAGAAAGACAGATTATGAGGGCGCATGCCGCCTGCTGAAGAAGAATTATGACGGCTATCGGTTCGCTCCTGAAGGCAGCGATATCTACAATCCATGGTCGGTGCTTAATGCTATGTCGGAGTCAAGAATCGGAGCGTACTGGAATGCCACCGGTTCGTCGACGGTAATAGCCGAATCCCTTCATGACGCAGATATAGACATAGAAAGGATACTGAATGCCAGCTGGAATCTCGATGAACTTGCCGGACTTGACCTGCTTAACGCCGATCCTACGGCGTTGCTCTATCAGACAGGTTATCTGACTATAGCCGACTATGACTATGATTCCGACTCAGTGCGTCTTAAGGTGCCCAATGAAGAAGTGACCAAAGGTCTTTTCAAAAATCTTCTCAGTGTATATCTGAAGCCAAAGCGCGGCACTGTTAAGAATGTGATCGACGGTATCATGGAAGGTATCCGCAACGGTGAGCCGGAGAAGATGATGAAGAGTCTGGACGCGTATTTCGCGGGCATTCCCTACGACCTTAAGATGGACAACGAGAACAACTTCCACAACGCTTTCTATATCCTTACTACGCTGATAGGAATCGACGCGAAGGCAGAGGTGCATACCTCCGACGGGCGTATCGACCTGCTGGTAGAGACACCGAAATACATCTACGTAATCGAGCTGAAATACGACGGGACTGCCGAGGATGCCCTCCGCCAGATAAATGAGAATGGATATGCCCTTAAGTTCGCGACCGATACGCGTCAGCTTCTCAGAATCGGCGTCAACTTCTCCTCGGAGACGCGGCGCATCGAGGGCTGGAAAATCGAATCATAAAATACAATATAACATCCATGAAAAGAAACTTTATCAGATGCGCCGCCGCCATTTCGGCCGCCATTGTCATCTCCGCCGGATCGTTAGTGTCGGCACAGAGCCGTAAGAGCGTCTCCATTCTCGGCGACTCCTATTCCACTTTCGAGAATTTCGTGGAGCCGAAAACCAACGAGATGTGGTATTTCCCCAATCCTGATCCCAAGCGCTCGGACGTAGGCGACGTCAAGCAGACCTGGTGGCACCAGCTTATCAAGGAGGGGGGCTACAAGCTTGAACAGAACAATTCCTATTCCGGATCCACCGTCTGCACCACCGGTTATCGCGGCGAGGACTACACCGAGCGGGCATTCATCAACCGTATGGATAACCTCGGCTCTCCTGACATCCTGCTCATATTCGGTGCCACCAACGACTCCTGGGCCAATGCTCCCATCGGAGAGTTCGTCTGGAGCGACTGGACCACCGAGCAGCTGAAGTCGTTCCGCCCCGCGTTAGCGTATATGCTATCGCATATCGTAGACCGCTATCCCAATACGGAGCTCCTCTATATCATCAACGACGGGCTCAAACCTGAGATAACGACCTCCATCGTCGAGGCCTGCGACCGCTACGGAGTGCCCTACGTCCAGCTTCAGGACATCGACAAGACTTCGGGTCACCCAAACATCCACGGGATGCGCCAGATTGCCGACCAGGTGTCGGCTGCCATTTCTAATTTGTGAAGTTGTCAGGCTGTTGGAGATATTGACCCTATAAGTGAATAAAGCTACAACTGTTACGAGGCATCCTGAGTGATATGGAGAAAACTAACAATTCGGATATAATTGAGAAGAGGCTTTATGACGATGTCTGTGAGATAATAGATGACACTCGTCATAAGGTAGCGGTGTTTGTTAACGCTGAGGCTTGCTGGCTTAACTGGAACGTCGGTGTCAGAATCAAGGAGGATGTCCTATATAATCAGAGAGCTGAATATGGAGAGAAGGTTCTAAAGAATCTTTCGAAGAAATTGCTTAAGCGATACGGGAGCGGATGGGGATATGGGAAGCTCCAGCATTGTGTACGCAGTGCGTACACTTTTTCGAAAGAGGAAATTGAGTATGCAGTGCGTACTCAATTGAGCTGGACTCATCTTCGGTCCTTAATGTCGGTTCCCAATGATCTCGCTCGCCAGTTCTATATGGAAATGTGCCGTCTTGAACATTGGACAACCCGAATGCTTGATGAAAAAATAGACTCTCAGTTGTTCGAACGGACAGCTATCAGTAGAAGACCTGATGAAATCATTAAGTCAGAGTTAAAAAAAGCTAAAGAGCAAAACGAACTGCAGCCGGATATGGTGTTCCGAAGCACCTACTTTCTTGACATGCTCGGACTCCCAGATATCTTTAGTGAGAGTGATTTGGAAACTGCCATATTAAACCAGATACAGTTATTCATAAAAGAGTTTGGTTCAGACTTTGCTTTTGTCGACAGGCAAAAAAGAATTCCTGTAGATGGTATTGATTATCATCTGGATTTGCTGTTCTATCATAGAGGATTGAAAAGGCTGGTGGCAATTGACCTGAAACTTGGAAAGTTTAAACCTGCTTATGAAGGCCAGATGCTTCTTTATCTGCGCTATCTAAATAGACATGATAGGAAAGAAGGAGAAGCCTCTCCAATTGGATTGATCTTATGCTCAGAAGGAAATACGGAGCATATAGAATATTTGATGCTTGACGAAGACTCCCCGATAAAAGTGGCACAATACTTTACGAAATTACCGGACAAGAAACTTCTTTCCGAGAAACTACAACGAGCAATTGCAATCGCAAAAGAACACTATCGCATAACCTGAAATAGCAAAGGATAGATAAGTAAAAACCGAATTCACCCAAACATCCACGGTATGCGCCAGATTGCCGACCAGGTGTCGGAAGCTCTCAAGAAATAAATAAAAAAGAGGATCAACCTGATCCTCTTTTTTATTTCAATTTACTTTACTTTCGATTTTTATAGCGTCCGGCTTCAGGCCGGGGGAGGCGGCTTTCACGCGGATGTCGCCTTCCTCGCCATTGTTTTGGACTATGACGAGGGCGCGGCCGTAGAAGGCCTTCTTGCGGTCTGACTTGAAGGGCTCGAGGGAGATTGGGGAGCCATTGTCGGTGCCGGCGTTGAATCCGCTTCCCTCCACCGAGAAGAATATTTCGTTTTCAGCCAAGGGACAGAGGTTTCCGTCCTTGTCCACCACTTCCACGGCCACATAGCTCAGGTCGCTTCCGTCGGCAGCTATCTCAGGGCGGTCGGGAGTCAGACGCAGGGCATAGGGCTCTCCGGCGGTATGCCTTGACGTACGCTTCACTTCCCTGCCATCCTTATAGCTGACAGCCTCGATTGTGCCGGGGGCGAACGGAACGCGCCACATCACATGATATGCGTCTCCTTCCGGAGTCTTGCGTCCGAGCGATTCCCCGTTGAGGAAGAGCTCCACCTCGTCGGCGTTGTTGAAATAGGCCCAAATGTCGACTTCCTCTCCTTCCTTCCAGTTCCAGTGAGGGAAGAGATGGAGCACGTCGATGTCGGGGCGCCAGCGGCTCTGATACATGTAGTAGGAGTCCTTCGGATTGCCCGCGAGGTCCACCAGTCCGAAATAGGAGCTGCGCGCCGGCCATCCGTAGGGCGTAGGCTCTCCGATATAGTCGAAACCGGTCCATACGAACTGTCCCATTATGAAGTCATTGTCTTCCACATGGCGCATCGTTCCCTCGTGGGTGTTGCCCCAGGGAGCGTGGCAGTTGTCGTAGGCCGAGCAGGAGAAAGACTCGTCGTAGAAAGGCTTGTCCCACCTTTCTGGCCAGAGTCGGATACTGTCGGAAGGCATTAGGTAGTAGCCTCTTGTCTGCAGGGCCGATACGCTTTCGGTCACGATGAACGGTTTGCCGGGGAAGTTCTGCGGTACACCCTTAAACCAATCATCGTGGTAATTGAAGCCTATGATGTCGAGCGCGCCGGAGCGGAACAGGTGGTTGCCCGGATTCGGCTCGTTGCACCCGGCAGTCACCGGACGTGTCGGGTCAAGCTCACGCGTCATATCGGCCAGTTTCTTCGTAAGCAGGGAATTGACGCTCATTTCCTCTCCCTCCTTTGCCAGCATGTCGGCGCCGTGGCCGAAATTGAGGATGAGGTTGGCCTGCTCGAGACTGAGGGTGTCGGCGCTGGCGTCGCTCCATTGCTCGAGAACCTCGTTGCCTATGCTCCACATGATTATCGACGGGTGGTTGCGGTCGCGCACCACGAGGTCGGTGAGGTCGCGCTCATGCCATTCAGGGAAGTAGCGTGAGTAGTCGTGAGAAGTCTTCTTCTTGCGCCACATGTCGAAAGTCTCGTCCATCACCATCAGTCCCAGTGAGTCGCAGAGCTCGAGAAGCTCCGGCGCCGGAGGGTTATGGGAGCAGCGGATGGCATTGGCTCCCATCTCCTTCATGATCTTCAGCTGGCGTGTGATGGCTGCCTTGTTGACTACAGCGCCGAGCGCTCCCGCATCGTGGTGCAGGCAGACTCCGTTGATTTTCATCCGCTCCCCATTGAGCGAGAAGCCCTTCTCCGCATCAAACTCCATGAAGCGGAAACCTGTACGTGTCTCGAATCTGTCTACGACACGGTCCTTTACCTTTACTTCATTGACTACCGTGTAGAGACGGGGAGTCTTCACCGACCATAGTTCCGGATCGCTGACGGAGAGATTCTGTGTAACCTCGCTTTTCTTCCCTGCCTCAAGGAGGAGGGGAGTGGAGGCTGTAGCCGCTACGCCATGGTCGGGAGTGTAGACGGTGGTCACTAACGTGGCCTTCGTGGCTTTCTTTCCGTTGTTCTCGACATTGGTTATGACCGAAAGCCGGGCGCTCTGCTCCGTGACAAGATCCTGCCTTACGAAGGTGCCCCATTTGCTTACGTGTACCGGGTCGAGTATCCGAAGCCACACGTGGCGGTAGATGCCGCATCCGCTATACCATCTTGAATTCGGTTGTTCGGAATTGTCCACCCTCACCGCGATGACATTTTTTCCCGGCTTCAGCCAGGGCGTGAGATCGTAGCTGAACGAGGCATAGCCGTAGGGGCGTGTGCCGAGTTCATGGCCATTGATGAAGACGGTGGAGTTCATATAGGCTCCGTCGAAGTCTATGTAGACGTCCTTCCCTTTCATTGAGGGCGTAAAGGTGAATGTCTTGCGATACCATCCTATTCCTCCGGGTAGCGCGCCTCCGCCTGTTCCCGAAGGATTGTCCTCGCTGAATTCGCCCTCTATGGCCCAGTCGTGGGGAAGGTCAAGGCTTCTCCATGAAGTGTCGTCGTGATTGGGACTGGAGGCCTCTGCAGGGTTATCCAGCGTGAATTTCCATCCATTGTCGAAGTTAAGGGCGCGGTTGTCACGAGCGGCATTAGCACACTGTGAGAATAGGAGCACGAGCAGCGTCGTGAGTATTGTCTTCAGATTTATCATGATATATAAAAGGACTTTAAGGACCTTAAAGTATTTAAGGACCTTAAAGTCTTTGACTGCAATTTAAATCTTAACCTTTACTTCAGAACCATTATAGCTAACTTGCTGTCCTTTAGCATCGCGGGAATAGCCGACAGGAGTTTCGGGCGATACCTTGACGATGTTGAACGTCCTCTCCTTCAGCATGCCCGGGAACTCGCCCTTGCGCGCGCCGATGGTGAGCGTGCCGGAAGCGTTGTCATAGCTCATAGGAATCATTGAGTAGGCACCCTTCTCGTAGTTGTAGTTGAGGTTCTCGTCCTCATAGAGGGTAAACTCTCCGTTGTCGCCGGTGTAGACGTAGAGGTTGATTATGTCGGCCGGTTTCTGGTCGGACCACTGCATTTCCGGTCCGAAAGGCACGATTGCTCCCGAGCGTACGAAGAGCGGCATAAGGTCGTAGGGAGCGGGTGCGACTTTTGTCTCGCCGCCGTCAGACACAACCTTGCCGGTGTAGAAATCATACCATGTGGCTCCCTTCGGGAAGTAGACTTCTCTCTGGCGGGCGTTGTATTCGTATACCGGTGCGACGAGGAAAGCGTTGCCGAACATGTATTGGTCGCTCACCCCGCGTGTTGCCTTGTCGGCCGTGAATTCCATCACCATCGGACGCATCACGGTGTAATCGTCGAAGTGGGTCTTTCCTGCGAGCGAGTAGATGTAAGGCATCAGGTCGTAGCGGAGGTTGGTGTAGTAGACCACTGATTTATAAGCGGGATGGTCTTCGGGGGCAATGTTGAATATCTCGCGGTAGGGCCACTGGCCGTGGGCGCGGAAGAGGGGAGCGAATGCTCCGAACTGATACCAGCGGGTGTTGAGCTCGCGCCACTCCTTGAGGTCGGCGTTCTCCTTGCCGGTCTTGTAGAACTCGTTCTGAGCCTTCACGTAGCGGTCTTCGACGCAGAAACCGCCGATATCCATAGTCCACCATGGGATGCCGCTCATCGCGAAGTTGAGTCCGGCTGAGATCTGGGCCTTCATGTCTTCCCAGCGGGTCGCGATGTCGCCGCTCCATGTGGCGGTGGAGTAGCGCTGGAGTCCCGCGAAGCCGGAGCGGGTCAGAAGAAATACGCGCTTGTAGGGATTTGTCTCGCGCTGACCGTTGTAGATGGCATCGGCGTTGACGAGGGCGTATGCGTTGAAGTATTTGGTCGACGGGCCAAGGGCAGTCGGCGTGATGAGGTCCTTACGGTACTGCAGGTCGGTGCAGTCGCGGATGTTGGGCTCAGAAGCATCCATCCACCATGCGTCAATGCCGAGGGGCACGTAGTGGTCGTTGATCTGGCTCCAGAAGAGCTTGCGCGCCTCGGGGTCGTAGGCGTCGTAGAATGAGCCGAGATAGCCGGGACCTACCCAGTCGCGGATGCTGTCCTGCACGGGAAGCTTATACATCCATCCCTTCTCGTCGAATTCCTTGTAGTGGTCGGTCGTGACGTAGAATTTCGGCCATACCGAGATCATCACGCGGGCGTTCATGTCGTGGATTGTGTCTACCATTCCCTTCGGGTCGGGGAAACGGTCGCGGTCGAACTCGTGGCTTCCCCATGAGTCCTGCTTCCAGTGAAGCCAGTCGATCACGATATTGTCGATAGGGATTCCACGACGGCGGAATTCCGCCAATGTGGAGAGCACTTCCTCCTGTGTGTTGTATTTCTCGCGGCTCTGCCAGTAGCCCATGGCCCATTTCGGCATGATAGGAGCCTTGCCGGTGAGGGTGCGGTAGCCGGAGATGACGTCGTCCATGTCGTCGCCGTAGACGAAGTAGTAGTCGATGCCGTCCTGCATCTCGCCCCACCAGCTCATCTGCATCTGCTCCTTCGGGTCGCGCGGATTGTAGGCGCGGAGGCTGCAGTATGCCACGCTTCCGTTGGGTTCCCAGTCTATCTTGATGGGCACGCGTTTGCCTGCCTCGAGATTTACGGAAAACTTGAAGCTGTTCGGGTTCCATGCCGTACGCCAGCGCTCGGGCACTACCTCTTTGCCGTCGATCCAGACGCTCTGATAGCCGGAATAGTAGAGTATGAACTTGTATTCGCCGGTCTCGGCAGCCTCGATCTCACCCTCGTAGGTCACGTGGCTGCCGGCGAAGTTGAAGTCCTTCGGAAGGTTGACCACATGGGCGAGGTCGCCGCGGATAAGGTGTTCGAAATAGATGGAGTCCTCGCGCTGCACGAGTGTCGGCTCCTCTGTGTTGGCTGGCACGTATGTGCCGGTCAGCGCGCCTTCCTTCCCGTCCTTGTCGAAGAGCTTGAAAACTCCTCCGAGCTGGCTGTAGCCGTCGGGATTGCCCCAGCGGCAGAGCGAGTAGCTGTCCCATAGGATGCCGTAGTTGTCGGTCGACACCACGAATGGTACGGATACCTTGGTATTGTATTGGAATAGCTCCTCGTTCTTTCCTTTGTAGTTGAACTCGTCGCTCTGATGCTGTCCCAGGCCGTAGATTCCCTCCTCATCGGAGAGAGACTCGAATGTCTGCCTTACGGTGTAGCCCTTCGTGCCTTCCACTTCGATGGGGGAGAACTCCCTTCCCCCGTCTGCTTCTGCGAGGATCAGTTTGCCGTCCTTATCATAGAACTTCACATCTCCGCTCGCGAGCGAGACGGTAGCCTTGACGGCCGATGTCACTACGGATACGCTGGAGTCGGTCTCTTCGATGTCGAATTTAACGTCGGCCGGACGCTCGAGCACGGCAAGGCTCGGCTCGTCGGCGAATTTCTTGTCAGGAGTGGCACTGACGCGGATGATCTTGTCGCCATACACCTGCAGGCGCACTTTGCTCACTCCAGCGGTCTCGGGATTGCTGACGCTGACGGTCACTCCTCCCGCCTCCTTTTTGTAGGGCCCGCTGCCGCACGACGCGAGCACGGCTCCGGCAAGCAGCATGGTAGGGATTGCAGTTAGTTTCATATTTGGGTTATGTTGGGTTTATTTATATTTTCCAAGATGCAAAATTAACGATTAATTCGTGAAGAGAGGGTGTCATGCGTATCATATGGAGGGTATATGTTGGTCGGCATAGGTGCGGATTGTTAACTCAAAGGGTGTAGTTTGTTTCAGCGCCCTCTTTATCCTGATATGCCGACGGCAGGATGCCGAATTCCTCCTTGAAGTATCTGCTGAACATCTTCGGATTGTTGAACCCCGTCTTGTAAGCTATCTCCGAGACATTGAGCTGGCTTTCGCGCAGCAGCTGCGCGGCCCGCTTCAGACGTATTATGCGGATGAACTCGAGCGGACTCTTCCCGGTGATCTGCTTGATTTTCTTGTAGAGGCTCACCCTGCTCATGCCTAAGTGATCGCTCAGTTCCTCTACGGAAAGTTCCGGACGGCTTAGGTTTTGCGAAACGTATTTCACGGCTTTCTCTATCAGTTTCTCGTCGATGGGCGTGATCCTGATGTTGTCGGGTTCCGGCTCTATGAGCGTACGGCGCGCTCCCTTCGCACTCAGTTCGATGAGGCGTCGCATCCTGAGGCGAAGCACGTCGAGATTGAATGGTTTGGTGATGTAGTCGTCCGCGCCTATGGTCAGTCCCTCGAGTTTCACTCCGAGGTCATGCTTGGCCGTAAGAATGATGATAGGTATGTTGACAGTCCTCCTGTCTTCTTTAAGCGCGCGGCAGAGTTCCATACCGTTCATTCCCGGCATCATCAGGTCTGTTAGGATAATGTCCGGCTTCAGCTGCCTCGCCTTCTCGAGCGCCTTCCTGCCGTCGTGGACTGTCACCACTTCATAGATGCCGTCGAGGCTGTCCTTGAGCATTTCGGTCATGTCAAGGCTGTCGTCTACCACAAGAGCTGTCCTGCGCGTCTGGTTCCGGTCCGGCTCCTTCGTTTCGTCAGACTGATTGTCGTGTAGTTTTACTGTGGTAAGATCGTCGGCCTCTTTTCCTGAGGTCATCTGGTCGTTGGCGGCGATCACGTGCCTGATCGGAATCTCTATTATGAAGACACTCCCTTTCTCGACATTATCGACCACTCTTATGGAGCCTTCGTGGAGCCTTACATACTCGCTCACCATGCTGAGGCCGATGCCGCTTCCGGTGCCCGGATGGGATTCTGCTTCATCATCCACCTGATAGAACCTCTCGAAGATACGTTTCTTATCCTTGTCCTTTATACCGATTCCGGTATCCGCTACCTTGATGCGCAGGTTGGAGCCGTTGTCTCCGCTATGGTCGATGGCCACGTCGATTCGTCCTCCCGAGGGTGTGAACTTGAATGCGTTTCCCAGCAGATTCATCAGTATCTTCTCCATCTTGTCGCTGTCAAAGAGCATGTCGATGCGTTCTTCATCGGAATAAAAAGTGAGGTGAATATCCTTGCGTTCGGATAGGCTCAGGAATGAATTGCATACATTGCGGGCGAAGGCCACTATGTCTCCCTCCGATGGATTAAGCCCCAGCTCCGATTCCTCGGATTTCCGGAAATCGAGCAGCTGGTTGACGAGCGAGAGCAGGCGCAAGGCGTTATTGCGCATAAGGTTGAGGCGTTTGGTCTGTCGACTGTCGGTCGATTCCTTGAGCATGTCTTCCAAAGGGGAGACTATAAGCGAGAGAGGCGTCCTCAGGTCGTGGCTGACGTTGGTGAAGAACCGGAATTTCATCTGGTTGAGTTCCTCCTGTTTCCTACGGCTCTCTTCCAGATTGCGCTGATAGAGCAGACGCCGTTCGCGCTTTCTTGCGATAAGCACTATGATCCATACGCATGCCGCGGCTGCCAGCGCGTAGAGTCCCCAGCCCCAGGGTGAGCCCCAGAATGAATGGTGGATCCTGATCTGAATAGATGCCGGATGCTCGCTTTCGTAGCCGTCTTCGTTGACGGCCGTCACCTGCAGGCGGTAGGTGCCCGGCGATAGGTTGGTGTAGCTCACGTAGTTTATGCCTTCCGGACATTCTGTCCATTGGTCGTTGTAGCCCTCGAGTCTGTATCTGAACCGTGTCTTCTCAGGCAGAGCGTAGTTGTCTGAGGCGAAGAATATTGTGAAGTCTTTCGCGTTGTGGCTCAATTCAATTCTTTCCTCGGAATGTATCGCTTTCTTCAGCGGCACCTTTCCGTTGATTTCCTCTCCGGGGTTGACCGGGTGTCCGTCCATATAGAGGTCGGTGAATATGACTTTCGGCCTGCTGACGTTCATCCGGATGCCTGATGGATTGAACCATGTGATGCCGAACGGGCCGCCGACGGCGATGCTGCCGTCGGCCAGTCTGGCGAAGGAACGTTGGTTGAAATCGTAGTCCGGAAGTCCCGAATGACTGTCGTATTCCCTTCGGCTTACGTGAAACTCTCCCGTAGAGTCGTCGAAAGTCACTTTCAGGTCGGTGAGTCTCGCGCTGCTGCTGACCCAGATGTGGCTCCGGTTGTCTTCCGCGATGCCGAGTACGTCGACTCCCTGTGCGGATGCGCCGGTAGGGATGCTGAAGACCTTGTCTCTTTTCCTGTCGAGCACCTTAAGTCCGGATGTGGTGGCTATCCAGAGCAGTCCTCTCGAATCTTCGAATATCTGTATCACCTTGATGTCGCTGAGCGAGGGCGTAGATCCGATCCTCACAGGGGTCACCTCCCCGGTAGCAGGGTCATATCGTCTTATGCCTCCGGAGGAGCCTATATATACTTTGCCGTCTTCCGATGGCAGTATGGAGGTGATGAAGTCTGACTTCAGACCGGAGTTTTTCGTTGTCAGGTTGTCGGCTGTGCGTCTCCTTGGATCATAGCGGAACACTCCGTTGCCGAGCGTCCCAATCCAGAGTATGCCGTCGCGGTCAAAGGCCATGCTCCATACATATGAGCGGTCGATGTCGCTTCCCGTCGCAAAGCGAGCTACCTTTCCTTCGCTTTCTGCGAATAGGCCTCGGGCGAATTTTCCTATCAGTATTTTGCCTTCGGGAGATTCCGCCAGACATGTGATGGCTCCTTCCGCATCTTCCGTGATGTCGGCTATGTGTCGGCGTTCATTGTCGGCGGGAGTCCATTTCCACAGTCCCGAATTGTCAGACCCTATCCATACGCTCCCGTCGCGCGAGGTGAGCATGCAGTTTACGTCGGGCATGTCTGACTGTCCGGGAAACCTTTCGGTCCTGAATTTCTCCACGCTTTCGTTGTAGGCGTAGAGGCCGAGCTTGTAGGTCCCGAAAAGCAGTGTCCCGTTGTCGTCCTCAAGGATTGCGGAGACCGTAGACTGAGGTGAGAAATCCCCGGAAGTCGCGACAGGAACTATAATGAACTTTCCGTCGTGCATCTCCAGCCGTTCGATTCCTTTATGGTCGCGCGCTATCCAGAGGTTTCCCTTCGAATCCTCGCGTATTTCCTTGACCACGCCGACGTGTCCTCCTGCTGGAAGCAGCGAATTCTGCCAGGAGGCTTTGTCAAGATTGTAGAGGAGTATGCGGTCGGTGTTGATTATCCATAGGTGGCCGGCTGCATCGCTGTAAATCCGGTGGTGCCCGGCGTCGGGATAAGGATCCTCCGGCGGAGGAGCCAGGAGTCTTGTCTTCATGGTCGCGGGATCTGTCTCGAGCAGCGAAGCCGAAGAAGTCACTCCGATTATCTTCCCCCTTGCAGACGTGAGGCTGCATATTTTCGTATAGGGCTGGCCGGTGGAAGTGGCTTTCTCAGCCTTGTTTCCCTGTATGTCGAGCCGGTAGAGCCCGTCTTTATCCGTTGCGATCCATATATCGCCGTTGTCGTCGGCAAAGACGGCGGTCGCATAGTCTGTGATGCCGAACTGTCTGATGTAGTCTGATATCCAGTCTATGAGGGTGTTCGTCTCCGGATCGTAGATGGCGTGCGAGGCCTCGCTCTGCACCCATAGCCTTCTTTTGGAGTCTTCCTGGATTCCTATCGTCTGCTCGCTCAGTACGCCGGAGTTCCTATCTACCATTTCCGCTACCTTTCGGGCCGAAAAGCCGTCATATCTGAAGAGTCCCGCTGAGGATCCTATCCAGAGGAAACCGCGGGAGTCCTTGTAGAGTGCGGTTACGTAGTTGTTAGGCAGTCCGGCGGTATGGCTGACATGGCGCATAGACAGCGCCTGCTCCTGTGCGCAGGCCAGTATAGCTGTGATGACCATTGTCAGTAACGCCACTGCGGTTCTTTTTGTCATGATGTGTGGCCTTTTTTCTGTTTTACACGCAAAGTAAATAAATAATCGGCGTATCTCCAAACATGCGGACCAAGATTTTGTAGAGGTGGCGGCATGGTGTGGTGGCAGCTGCATGGGTATGGTCAAGATGCGGAAAAACAGCGATTTGTGGATGACTTTGGAAACATCCGATACCCTTTGAATTAACATATCCTGACCAGGAATTATGCCTTTGGCAACAAATGGCCTCTCTATTAGAAGCGCAAAGTTTTCATAGGGCAGTCTTTTTGCCCTATCTTTGCATTCGTTAACATTTGAATTCAATTTTATAACAACCTAAAATCAAAGCAAATGAAATTCAAAGACTTTTGCAGGCGAGGGCTGTTGCGCCTCGCGGTCGCAGCGGGCTGCCTTCTCGGCGGTATCGGACTGGCCGCAGCGCAGTCTCTCGTCGTGACCGGCACGGTGACCTCCGCCGCTGACGGAGAGCCTCTTATCGGCGTCACCGTCATGGTGAAGAACTCAAGCACAGGAACAGCCACCGACATTGACGGCAACTACCGAATCGAGGCCCAGAAGGGTTCAACCCTCGTCTTCTCCTACGTCGGGATGCAGCAGCGCGAAATCAAGGTGGAATCATCCCGCCTCGACGTGGCTCTTCTTGACGACAGCAGCACTCTCGACGACCTCGTCGTGATCGGCTACGGCGTACAGAAGAAGAAACTTCTGACAGGAGCAACCTCCCAGATGGAAGGCGCCGACATCCTTAAGATGAACACCAACTCTCCGCTGCAGGCCATGCAGGGACAGCTGGCCGGCGTCAACATCAGCTCCAACTCCGGTCAGCCCGGTTCCGACATGAAGGTTCGCATCCGCGGCCTCGGAACAATCGGCAACGCCGGTCCGCTCTACCTTATAGACGGAGTGGGCGGTGACATCTCCACCCTTAATCCTGCAGATATCGAGAGCATCGACGTGCTGAAGGACGCGGCTTCTGCTGCCATCTATGGTGCGCAGGCAGCCAACGGCGTTGTCCTCGTCACTACTAAGAAAGGACGCGAGGGACGCACAAAAGTGACATTCGACGGATACTACGGCATCCAGAATGTGGCCCACAAGGTGAAGATGCTGAACGCCCACGAATACATGACAATCATGGACGAGCAGCAGATCGCCGACAACTCCGATCCCTATGCATGGGACACCATGTCTTCAATCTGGCGCACCGACTCGGAGGGTAACCGTCTCGGCGTGTATGATACCGATTGGACCAATCAGATGTTTAAGGAAAACGCCGCCACACAGAGCTATACCATCGGCGTGACAGGAGGCAACGCCACGAGCACCTACGCCATGAGCATCGGCTACCTTAATCAGGAAGGTATCGGCGGCGGAAGCAAGGTCTCGGACTACTCGCGTTACAACTTCCGAATCAACTCCGACCATAAGCTTTTCGGCGGAATCGTTACCGTCGGCGAGCAGGTAAGCTTCGTCTATAAGAAAAACCATGGTATCGGAGTCGGCAACCAGTACAACAACTCGCTTCGCGGCGCATTCGGGGTCTCTCCCCTCATCCCTGTCTACGGTCCCGGGGGCGAATACTACGACACTACCAACAACGACTGGGACAACGCGGCAGGCAACCCCTACGGATCGATGATGATCAACAACCAGAGCGACAACAAGAGCACCACTTTCTCAGGAAATGTATATGCCCAGATAGAACCGATAAAGAACCTTAAGCTCCGCACTGTATTCGGCGCCGTGGCCAGCTCCTCCGAATACCGCGGTTACTCACCGATATATCAGTTCTCGATCTACGACTACCGTCAACATACATCCGTAAGCCAGAGCATGGGCCGCGGCCTCGGAATGACTTGGACCAACACTATATCCTACGACTTCAACATCAAGGACCATGCCTTCAACGCCCTTCTCGGTATGGAGGCCTACCGTAATTCCGGTGCCTCTGTAAGCGCGGGTCAGCGCGACCTTAAGGAAGGATTCGACACATGGCCCTACGCATGGGTCAACAACGGCACGGCAGCCACTTCAGCCGATGGCCTCAGCGCCGGCGGCAGTCCTTGGGATGTAAGCCGCTCGGTCAGCTACTTCGGCCGTCTCGGCTGGAACTGGCGTGAGAAATACATGATCAACGTAACCGTCCGCAGCGATGGTTCGTCAAAGTTCGCCCGCGGACACCGCTTCGGTACATTCCCCTCCGTATCGGCAGGCTGGAACATCTCGAGCGAGGAGTTCATGGAGGCATCCCACTCATGGCTCGACTTCCTCAAGATACGAGGCAGCTGGGGCCGCGTCGGCAACCAGAACATCTCAAACTACGCATATCTCGCTCCCGTGAAGGTCTCCAACACCCACTACTTCTTCGGTGAGTATTTCGGAGAAGGGGGTGAGTACTTTGATTATTCCACCACTCTCGGTGCCAACTGGGGAGCATATCCCAACCGTCTCGGCAACGCCGACCTGACATGGGAGACCTCCGAACAGCTCGACTTCGGTTTCGACGCAGCACTCTTCGGAAGCCGTCTGCATGTGAACTTCGACTGGTATCGCAAGATGACGAAAGACTGGCTCGTGGAGGCTCCGATCCTCGCAACAGCCGGTGCCGGAGCGCCTTATATCAATGGTGGTAACGTAATCAACTCCGGCGTGGAGCTCGCCCTCAACTGGAACGACGTGATCGGCAAGGACTTCTCCTACAGCATCGGCGCCAACTTCACCTATAATAAGAATAAGGTCGGCTCAATCCCAACTGAAGACGGCATCGTCCACGGTCTGACAAACATGCTCTACGACAACTCCACTGAGTTCTACCGCGCCGAGAACGGACACGCCATCGGCTATTGGTGGGGCTTCCAGACCGCAGGACTCTTCCAGAACCAACGTGAGATCGACGAATGGATAGCCGCCGGCAACGGTGTGCTCCAGGCGAATGTGCGCCCGGGCGATGTCCGTTTCGTAGACCAGAACCATGACGGCGTCATCAACGACGACGACAAGATAGACCTCGGAAACGGCGTGCCCAAGTTCACCTATGGATTCAACATCAATCTCAACTGGAAGAACTTCGACCTCGGACTCGTGGCAACCGGAGTAGCCGGCAACAAGCTCGTGCAGAGCTACCGAAACTATGCCAACCAGAAGGCCAACTACACCACCGAGATTCTTGGACGCTGGACAGGCGAAGGAACTTCCGACAGGATTCCGCGCGTGACCAACGGCATGATCAACTGCGCCTTCTCCGACCTCTTCCTCCACGACGGCGATTTCCTCCGCCTGAGCAACCTGACCTTCGGCTATGACTTCGCTCCCATCATGAAGCAGAAGTGGTGCAGCCAGGCCCGCCTCTACGTTCAGGTTCAGAATCTCGCCACCTTCACGAAATACAACGGCATGGATCCCGAGATCGGTTACGGTACTTCCTCATGGGTAAGCGGTGTCGACGTCGGTTACTATCCGACTCCACGCACTGTCCTCTTCGGTGTCAACCTCGGTTTCTAATTGATAATCCTTCAATAATCCAATAGCAATGAAATTATTTAAATCAAATATATTATCTCTCGGATTCGCTGCGGCATCGCTTGTAGCCTTGACTACGGGCTGCGCCGAAAGTTTCCTCGACGTGGAGTCGAAGGTGGAGTCAAACACCGAGAACTTCTATAAGACCGAAGGCGACGCATGGCGCGCGCTGCTCGGCTGCTACGACGGCTGGCGCCAGATCAGCTCCGCCCCGGGTGTGGGAATCATGGTTGCAGCCAGCGTCTTCAGTGACGAATGCTACGGCGGCACAGGCGCCAACGACGGCTACGGCTATCAGGCCATGGACCAGTTCGACCTTTCCCTTTCCCCCGCCGACCAGAACCTCTTCGAGCAGGACTGGAAGGTATATTATGCAGCCGTATACCGCTGCAACGAGCTCTGCGACCATGAGAACCAGATCAACTGGGAAGGCGAGTCGCAGAACCACGGCCTGTATATGGGTGAATGCCGCGCCATCCGCGCGCTCCTTTATTTCGACATGGTGCGTATGTGGGGCAACATCCCCCTCTTCCTCGAGGCCATCAACGAGAACCGTACTCCGACAGATCCCGCGGAGGTCTACGCTGCCATCGTGGAGGATATGAAATACGCGATCGCGAATATTCCCGCTGACGCTAACCTCGACAAGAATGACAACGGACGCATCACGAAATATGCAATGGAGGCCATGCTCGCCCGCGTATATCTCTACTATACCGGCTACTATGGCAAGGAGCTCGGCTATACAGCCGACGGTGTGACTACAGGCACCCTCACGAAGCAGGAAGTGCTCGACGGCCTCGACGATATAGTCAAGAGCGGCAACTTCGCACTGGTCGAGGAGTTCAAGAACCTATGGCCGGCCGCATCGCTTGTTCCGCTCGGAGCCGACGGCTGGGATCCGGAGCTTTCCACCTACGCCGGCCAGGCCAACTCCGAGTGTATGCTTCAGCAGAAGTTCACTCCTACCCAGGACTACAACGGCAACAACGACTCCAACCGCTGGCAGGTGATGCTCGGTATGCGTAGCCTTAATTTCGCTCCCTATGGCAAAGGCTGGGGTGCGGCTACTGTGTGTCCCTCTTATGCAAGCAAGTTCGCTGCCTCCGATCCGCGTCTGACGGCATCAGTCATCAATACAGCCTCCGAAGGAGTGTCGGCAGCGTCCGATTATACAAATTCCGTGAAGGACTGGCGTGAGTTCACCGGCCTCTGCGTGAAGAAGTATTCCCCCATCGCCTTCGCCAACGGCATGAACGCCTGGAAGGAAGACGGCAGCGGAGACTTCCAGACCCAGAACTCTCAGGACTACGTGCTTATGCGCTACGCAGACGTGCTGCTGATGATCGCGGAAATGGGTGGCGTGCCCTCTAAGAGCGCTCAGGATGCTCTCGACGAGGTGCGCTCGCGCGCCGGAATGGCTTCCGTCCCCGTGACGAAGGAAAACGTCATGAACGAACGTGCACTTGAGCTCGCGTTTGAGGGAATCCGCTACTGGGACCTCCTCCGCCAGGGTGTCGATGTGCTCGCCGATGCTGTGTGCGCCTCCGCCGGACCCGTGCAGAACGCAGGCATCAACGCCACTGTCAGCTACAAGCGCGAGAAGATCATCGAGAAAAACGGTCTATTCCAGATTCCGACCAACCAGATCGTGCTTTCCAACTATACCCTGAAGCAGAACCCCGGATGGGGCAACTGATAGTTATTAAAAGTTAAAATACTGATATATTGAAGATTCGATATAATATTGCGCGGATTGTGGCGTTTGTCTTATATGTCCGTCCACACAAATATCGATCTTCTGCAAAACCATTATTAAAAAATGACCAAAGCATTTAAATATATAGGCTGCGCGGCACTCTACGGTGCCGTAGCCATGGGTGCTGTGTCCTGCTCGGAAGACACCTACAGTCTTCCCGATCCTGACATCAAGACCGAACAGCTGGTGGAGGGAGTCGCATTCTCCGTGGAGCATGATTCCCAGAACCCCAACATAATCCATTTGAAGAGCCTCATGCCCTCCAAATACAGCGTGGCGTGGATCACTCCCCAGGGACGCCGCTCCACAAGCGAGGTGACCCTCCAGATTCCTTTCGACGGCAGCTACGAGGTGCAGATGGGTGTCAGCACCAGGGGAGGTTATGTATGGAGCGATCCCTACACTTTCACTGTGGATGATTTCTGCGCTGAGTTTGTCGACAACTATCTCTGGAAGCGTATAAGCGGCGGTGTCGGCCAGAGCAAGACATGGCAGCTTGATCTTGCAGTGCTCGAGGACGGTTCGACAAAGACTACATACTGGGGCGGCCCGCACTGGTACTGGAATCCAAATTTCACGTGGGATCATCTCCATGCAGCCACGGAGACGGAGAACGCCGCCGCCAACTACCGCGATTCCGATCCCTGGGATGCCGCTACAGCAATCAATCCCGATGAGGTGCCCTCGTCGGAAGGTGAGGACAATGCCGGATGGTACTGGGCAGCCGACTATGCCGGCAACGGCTGGATGTGCGCCGCCGAGAACTACGGCTACATCACATTCGACCTCATCGACGGCGCGAACGTAACGATCAGCGACGCCGACGGCAACG
>JAIDTS010000086.1 GCA_029060585.1 Muribaculaceae bacterium | reverse complement strand
CGTTGGACTCGGTTGCGAGAACAATCAGCCCAAGGTATTCGAGGAATTCTGTGGAGAATACAATAAAGACCGAGTGAAGTTTATGGTATGTCAGGAAGTGGAAGGTGACGAAGTGGAATACGGCCTCAATATCCTCCGAGACCTTTATAATAAGGCGAAGGAAGACAAACGCACTACCCTCCCGGCCTCAAAACTCAAGATAGGCCTGAAGTGCGGTGGAAGCGACGGCTTCTCGGGCATCACGGCCAATCCACTTCTCGGCGAGTTCTCAGATTTCCTCTGTGACTGCCAGGGTGGCACCACCGTCCTGACCGAGGTTCCTGAGATGTTCGGCGCCGAAACCATCCTTATGCAGCGTTGCGCCGACGACAAACTTCTCGGCCAGACCATTACTCTCATCAACGATTTCAAGGAATACTTCCTAAGCCATGGTGAGCCTGTAGGAGAGAACCCCTCCCCCGGCAATAAGGCAGGTGGCATTTCCACTCTCGAGGAGAAAGCCCTCGGATGCACTCAGAAGAGCGGCAAGAGCGAGGTGAAGGGCGTACTTGCTTATGGAGAACGAATCCACAACCACGGTCTTAACCTCCTATCCGCGCCGGGCAACGACCTTGTGGCCTCAACCGCTCTCGCGGCATCAGGTTGCCAGATTGTGCTTTTCACTACAGGACGCGGCACACCCTTCGGCACTTTCGTGCCGACTGCAAAGATATCGACAAACAGCAATCTCGCTCGCCGCAAACCCGACTGGATCGACTTCAACGCCGGTGTGCTCGTCGAAGATGCCGACATGAAGGAGGTAGCCAAGAAATTCGCCGACTTCGTGCTCGACGTGGCAAGCGGACGTAAGGTAAATTCCGAAAAGGCCGGGATTCACGAGATCGCTATCTTCAAGAACGGTGTCACTCTTTAGACTCTACAATGGCTCTTTATTTGAACCATTTTTATTAGATCATGATCCATTTTGCATTAGTACGATATTCAATCGTCCGACAATTATGCATTATGAATTATGCATTATGAATTAATTAAACTAACAGCATATGAAACCCTTCATGGACGAAAATTTTCTGCTGCAGAACGAGACTGCGCAGAAGCTCTACCACGAGCATGCGGCTAAAATGCCGATTATCGACTATCACTGCCATCTGATTCCAAAGATGGTGGCAGACGACCACAAATTCAACTCCATTACCGAACTTTGGCTCGGCGGCGACCACTATAAATGGCGTGCTATGCGCAGCAATGGAGTCGACGAACGTTTCTGTACCGGCAAGGACACATCCGACTGGGAGAAATTCCAGAAATGGGCAGAGACTGTACCATATACATTTCGCAATCCTCTCTACCACTGGACACACCTCGAGCTTAAGACCGCATTCGGCATCGACAAACTCCTGAATCCGGAGACCGCAAAGGAAATCTTTGACGAGTGTAACGACAAACTCCGCAACGATCCCAACATGACGGCACGCGGTCTAATGCGCCGCTACAACGTGGAGACTGTTTGCACCACCGACGATCCCGCAGATTCGCTTGAATACCACAAGCAGGTCAAAGACTCCGGATTCGAGATTAAGATGCTTCCTACCTGGCGTCCCGATAAAGCTATGGCTGTAGACAAACCTGAGGAATACCGCGAATACATCGCTAAGCTCGGTGAGGCTGCCGGTATGGAGATCCGCACCTTCAGCGACCTTGTGGACGCACTTCAGAAGCGCCACGATTTCTTCGAGGAAATGGGGTGCCGACTTTCAGACCATGGTATCGAGGAATTCTACGCTGAAGACTACACTCAGCCTGAAATCGACGCTATGTTCACAAAGGTTATGGACGGAGGTTCGCTTACTCCCGAAGAGGTGGAGAAGTTCAAGAGCGCTATGATGATCGTTTTCGGCGAGATGGACTACGAAAGCGGTTGGACACAGCAGTTCCACTACGGCGCTATCCGTGACAATAATTCCAAAATGTTCAAGCTTCTTGGTCCCGATACAGGATTCGATTCCATCGGCGAATTCAACACGGCAAAAAAATGTGCTAAGTATCTCGACAAGCTCAATAGCCGCGGCAAACTTGCCAAGACTATCCTCTACAACCTGAATCCTTGTGCCAACGAAGTGATGGCTACCATGCTGGGCAACTTCCAGGACGGCAGCGTAGCCGGCAAGATACAGCTTGGTTCCGGCTGGTGGTTCCTCGATCAGAAGGACGGTATGCAGAAGCAGATGAACGCACTCTCACTTCTCGGTCTGCTCAGCCGCTTCGTAGGTATGCTGACCGACAGCCGATCGTTCCTCTCCTATCCCCGCCACGAATACTTCCGTCGCACCCTCTGCAACCTCGTGGGCACCGACATCGAAAACGGTGAGATTCCCTACACAGGATATGAGGAGAAGCGTGTCAATCAGATGATTGAAGACATTTGCTACAATAACGCTAAAAACTACTTCAAGTTCTGATAATGGCAGCTATATCTAAACTCGCGGCAGCCAACCAGAAGATGACCAACTTCCGCTGGACCATCTGTCTGCTGCTGTTCTTAGCCACGACGGTCAACTATATGGACCGCCAGGTGCTATCTCTGACTTGGAAGGAATTCATCTCTCCGGAGTTCCACTGGACCGATTCCGACTACGGCACTATTACAGCTGTTTTCTCAATCGTGTATGCAATCGCAAATCTTCTTGCCGGTCGTTTCATCGACTGGATGGGCACTAAGAAAGGCTACCTCTGGGCTATCGGAGTTTGGAGCGCCGGCGCTTGCCTTCACGCAGCTTGCGGATGGGCTACCGAGCACACTCTTGGCCTTCACGAAGCTAATGACCTTTTAGGTGCAACCGGCGAATTAGCCTTGATGATTTCTACGGTTTCCGTCTATTTCTTCCTTGCTGCCCGCACTATCCTAGCTCTTGGCGAGGCCGGTAACTTCCCGGCAGCCATCAAGGTTACGGCAGAATACTTCCCTAAGCGCGACCGTGCTTACGCTACTTCGATCTTCAACGCCGGCTCGGCTGTAGGCGCTCTCATCGCACCGTTCAGCATTGGCCCTCTCGCTAAATTCTTCCAGTCTATCGGCTGGGGTAACGGTTGGGAAATGGCGTTCATCGTAATCGGTGCACTCGGTTTCGTCTGGATGGGTTTCTGGGTATTCCTTTATAAGGAACCGGCTCAGAATCCACGTGTCAACGAGGCTGAGCTCGCCTATATCGAGCAGGACAACGATACGCCAAATGAGTCCGCGAGAGAAAAGGCAGAGATCGAAGACAGCGAGACTGCTACCATTCCTTTCTGGCAGTGCTTCAAGTATCCTCAGACATGGGCTGTATTCTTCGGAAAGTTCCTGACCGACGGTGTTTGGTGGTTCTTCCTCTTCTGGACCCCGGCGTATATCACTGACGTTTTCCAGCTCTCCACTTCTTCCGGAACCGGTATGCTCATGATATTTGTGCTTTATCTTATCACGATGCTGTCGATCTACGGCGGTAAGCTTCCGACTATACTTATGAACAGAGCGGCTGCAAAAGGAATCGAGGAGAATCCATATTCCGCCCGCATGAAGGCGATGTTCATCTTTGCTCTCTTCCCCCTTCTCGCACTCTTCGCCCAGCCCCTTGCCGAAGTATCGCAGTGGATGCCTATTATCATCATAGGTATCGCAGGCGCCGCCCATCAGTCTTGGAGCGCCAACATCTACTCCGTTGTAGGCGATATGTTCCCGAAGAGTACCATCGCCACAATCATCGGTATCGGTGGTATGGCCGGCGGTATAGGATCTTTCTGCATCAATAAGGGGTCTGGCATACTTTTCGATTACGCAGCCCAGACCCAGATGTCGCTCTTCAGCTTCACAGGTAAACCGGCCGGCTATTTCATCGTGTTCTGCATCTGCGGAGTAGCTTATCTTGTAGGCTGGTGCATCATGAAACTGCTTGTGCCACGCTACAAGAAGATAGAAGTGGCATAATCTTAGAATTCAGCTATAACAAGAAATGAAGAAACTATCTATATTGATGCTCGCGTTGGCAGCAATGCTGCCTGCGCGAGCACTCGCACAGGAGCCCGCCGACACCATTACAATATGGATGGCCGGCGACTCGACTATGGCCGATAAGCCAATTGATGACGAGAAACAGGAACGTGGATGGGGCCAGATGCTTCCCATGATGCTTAAAGGACCTGTAAAAGTCAGCAACCACGCTAAAAACGGACAGAGCTCAAAGAGCTGCATCGACAGCGGACGCTGGGACTCAATGATGGCCGGAGTCAAAAAAGGCGATTACGTCATCATTCAGTTCGGACACAACGACGAGAAGATAAAGAGCGCTGACCGCTATTCCGCCCCAGGTTCAACGTTCGATGCAAACCTCACCAAGATGGTGAAGGATGTCAGGAAAAAAGGAGCGACCCCTATCCTTATGAATTCCATAGTTCGCCGGAATTTCCCAAGTGAAGCTGTTGACAACACCAAGGATGTCAGCGATCATGAGGCTGGTCCGACAAATGTAGACCCGAAGGAGGAAGGCTCACGTCTTGTAGACACTCACGGTGCGTATCTGGAGAGTCCACGCAACGTGGCAAAAAAGCAGAAAGCCACTTTCATCGACTTCAACGCATCTACTCATAACTTGGTGCAGTATCTTGGAACCGAGAAATCAAAGGCTCTGTTCATGCACATTCCTGCAGGCAAATACAGTTTCTGCCCCAAGGGAAAGATCGACAATACTCACCTTAACATCTATGGTGCTACAGTTCTGGCTCGACTAGCCGCCGATTCGCTTGCCGCGAGAGTTCCTGAGCTCGCCGCTTACATCATCCCCAAAGACAACGCAAGGGAGATGGAATATGTCGTGACTGATCTTGCGGTTTATGCCAACGACAGCACAAAGCTCCAGACCGAGGCTATTCAGAACATAATCGATATCGCTGAGGCAAACGGCGGTGGACGGATTATCTTCCCGGCTGGAACTTATCTGACAGGTGCGCTTTTCTTCAAACCGGGCACACGTCTGCATCTTGAAAAGGGTGCGAAGATTAAGGGATCAGACGATATCGAAAATTTTCCGTTGATTCCGTCTCGAATGGAAGGTAAGAGCATCTATTATTACGCGGCCCTCATTAATGCCTATTTCGTGAAAGGCTTTGAGATTACAGGTGAAGGCACAATTGATGGAAACGGCTACAAATACTGGATGGACTTCTGGACAAACCGCGACCGCGCTGTGGAGGCAAAGCGCAAATGGACCAATCTCGAGGCCCATCGTCCACGCCTCGTGTTCCTCTGGGGATGCAACGACCTTAAGATTTCAGGAGTCAACCTTCAGAACTCCCCATTCTGGAC
>JAIDTS010000085.1 GCA_029060585.1 Muribaculaceae bacterium | reverse complement strand
GGTTGGTATCGCAAGGAGTTTGATGTTCCTGCCGAGGATCTGGGCAAGCATTTCTCGCTTCAGTTCGATGGCATCTTCCGAGATGCCCGCATATGGGTCAACGGTTTCTATCTCGGCTCCGAACCGAGCGGATATAAGACTCAGGTCTACGATATTTCTGAATACCTTAATTATGGAGGTCCGAATGTAGTGGCCGTCCGTGCCGACGCAACTCTTGAGGAAGGTTGGTTCTATGAGGGTGGAGGCATCTACCGTAATGTCTGGCTCGATAGGTCGGATCCCCTTCATGTAGCTCCTTTCGGGACATTCGTCTATGCCGATATGCAGGCTCCCTACGATGAAATTACCGTCAATGTGGAGACTACAGTCGACAACAAAGGAAACTCCCCGGCGTCATATATGGTACGCAGTCGTCTTATCGGTCCGGATGGAAAGGAGACAGTCCTCCCGGAATCCTCCGAGATGACTCTTCTCGGCAAGGAGAGCGGTGTCTCCAAGACATCGGTACGCCTGAGCAACCCTATGCTATGGGATATTGATGCTCCGGCTATGTATAAGGTAGTGACGGAAGTTGTGAAAGATGGAAAGGTGGTTGACACTGCTGAGACGATGACCGGTTTCCGCGACATCCGTTTCGATGCAGACAAGGGTTTCTTCATAAATGGTCGCAGCGTGAAGCTCAAGGGAGTCAATATGCATCAGGACCATCCGGGCGTAGGCACGGGGATTCCCGATGCCCTTCAGGCTTTCAGACTAAAAGAACTTAAGAAATATGGCGTAAACGCCTATCGCTCCAGCCACAACCCGATTTCTCCCTCCATGCTCGAGGCTTGTGACACTCTCGGCATACTCGTGATAGATGAAAACCGCCTTACCGGTATCAACGACTATCAGATAGGTCAGCTTAAGAGCATGATAGAGCGCGACAGAAGCCATCCTTCCGTGATCCTCTGGAGCGTCGGCAATGAGGAGTGGGGCACGGAATGGAACGATTTCGGAAGTCGTATCTCGGAATCGATGCGGGAATACTGCCATCGTTTCGATCCCACCCGTATGATGACCGTGGCTTCTTCAAGCGGTCCGACTGTGCTTGTGCCTGCGGATGTGGCCGGCTACAACTATATCCTTCAGAATCCAGTAGAGGAACACCGGCGTGCCTATCCTGATAGGAAGGCGATTGGCTCGGAGGAGACTACGGGCTGTGGAGCGCGCGGCATCTACTATGATGACCATGAGAACGGATTCATGAAGGCTATCAATAGAGCGCCAAGCGGCCCAGACAGCCTGTACAACGCTATTGAGCGCGGTTGGAAGTTCTACGATGAGCGGCCTTGGCTCGGAGGCCTTTTCTACTGGACCGGCTTCGACTATCGAGGGGAGTCTAATCCTATGGTATTCCCCGCTACCGGTTCCCAGTTCGGAGTGCTCGACTATTGCGGATTTCCCAAAGACGAGGCTTTCTATCTCAAATCATGGTGGACTGACGAGCCTGTGCTTCACATTTTCCCTCATTGGAACCTTAAAGGACACGAGGGTGAGGAGGTCGATGTCTGGGCCTACAGCAACATGGATGAGGTGGAACTTTTCGTCAATGGCAGGAGTCAGGGCAGGCAGCCTATGCCTAAGAACGGTCATTTGAGTTGGAAGACTGTTTATGAACCCGGAAAGGTAAAGGCCGTCGGATATAAAAATGGCAAGAAGGCGATGGAGACTGTTGT
>JAIDTS010000084.1 GCA_029060585.1 Muribaculaceae bacterium | reverse complement strand
CGTTTTTGCCTCGGCAGGCTTTGAAATTTTATCATCCTTTGACTCTTTTAGGAGTCAACTTTTTTCAGGACGAGACACCCCCCCCCACCTTTTTTTACCCCACACTGTATTTTTGATATTACGGATTTCCGTAATTAATTGTGTTGTAAGTCTTAAAATAACATGTTTTTTTTGAAAATTGTGTTGCGACTGCGACAAATATTCAGGGAATTTATTTATCTTTGCAATCAGAATCAAAAGAAACTCTATATGATAACCGCCAGAAAATTTAAACTCAATACCTCTCTTTTCATTATGGGCGGCCTGCTCGGCCTTGCCGCATGCGGTGGCAAAGGCTACCGTCAGTATCTCGACAGCTATGTTGAAATGGAGACGCAGCTCTCGGTAGATGCCGCACGCATGAAATCAGGCATATCGGTCTATGTTGATTTCTCCGACGGTATGAACGCGGCCTACGGCACATCCCTATCCCAGGAGGTGCTGAAGAAAGTGGTCAATTCCCTTACCGACGCAAAGTCGCAGCCTGCTTTCTTCTCGCTCGCCGACTCGAAGATCACCCCTCTCGACCTGAAGCAGACAGAGCTCTACAACGCCATCATGCTCGGCAAGAACTACG
Source organism: Muribaculaceae bacterium (assembly GCA_029060585.1). The sequence continues at coordinate 18,514 of JAIDTS010000084.1, read as the reverse complement.
ACAAACCCCGGGCTCCGATTGAGGAGACGCTCAAGACCATCGTGTCGAAATCCCAGCCTGCTCTTCTCATCACCGATTTCGAGGAATACGACGGCGCACGCATCCAGCAGCAGAACTATGCCAAGACGTATTTCATCGACTGGCTCAAGAAAGGCTACAACATCACATTCTACAAGATCGACTACAAGGAGAAGAGCCTCCCCAAGCATCTTTACTTCACTGTGTTCGACTCGCAGGAAAACGAATTCGGTTCTAAAATCGCAAGTGTGATAGAGCCCTATCTCGACAAGGGCGTAGAGCGGTTTGTGCTCGCCGGTCCGAAATGCAGCTACGATATAGTGACCAACTATCCCTCGTCGATCCAGGGTGGCAGCTACCACAATTCTGACGGACGCGACCTCGTAAGCGCTGTCCTGGAAGACGGCAAGGAAGAAGCCTACATCACCTATACATTCAATGCCGCCGATGAGGCCTCGAAAAAGACAAGGGCAGACTATTCTCCCTTCAAGGGCGTCGCAGGCCCCATGACTGCCTACTATCCCGTCGGCGACAGCTATTCAAATGTGATATCCAACATATCCGCGACCCGCGAGGAGGGCGTCCCCGCCGCCGACCGCTTCTCCGACCTCCTCTCGAAAGTCTACGTTAACTTCAGCGTGCAGGACGGTTATGCAATAGAAGCCCTCGACGTCAATGTGACCGACTTCGAAGGCACTCTTATGGAGTTCGCGGCCCGCTGCGACGCCAAGGCACAGGAAGGGGGCAAGCCCGACAGCTCTGTCCTCAAGGGACTCCCCGAAGGGAAGCGTGTCCTCGATATGTTCACGGTCGCAATGCAGCCTGTCAAGGACTCCCGCCTCGCAGGGGCTGGCTGGAACGAGATACTCTTCAATTTTGATTCCCGCTTCAGCGGAGCCGTCCCCCCGACGATGGACACTCCCAACGACCTCCTCAAGGCCGACATCGTCATTTCATCGGCTAAGGAACAGACCGACAGGATAGAGGATTTCTTCGCATGGCCCGGCAATCGCTCCCTCGCCGAGTCTGTGATCAACACTCTTAAGGACGCTTCGATGAATCCGAAAGGTCAGGTCATCGTCAGGTACTACATCAAGGCTATCTAAGTGAATAATTCATAATACATCAACCATCAACATCAAACTCAGAAATCAAAATGGGAACAAGTACATCCGTAGCCTATATATGGGCCATTGTCATCAGCCTCGTGCTGTTGCTCCTCGCAGCAATCATAGCATATATGATACCCAACAAGCCCCGTGGAAAGGATATCGCGCAGCGCCGCACATGGTATTGGGTGCTCTTCGTCATCGTGATCGTGGCTTCTTTCGGCCTTAACGCCTGGATCGCCAACGGCATCCTCATTCCTTCGAAGCACGCCGCCTACCTGACAGCCGCCGCCATCGCTACCGGAGTGGCCGCTGTGATTTATCTCGTGCTTGGAATCGGCCTGAGCAAGGGCATGAAGAAGTCGAAGCTCGGCTCCTGGTTCTGATTCAGCCCATAATATCTTTACCCATCAACAACTTAGTAATCGCGGGGCAGCCTCAACTGTCCCGCAAAGACGTAAATAAATGGACGATAAACTATTCATCATAGCCATCGGCGGCACCGGCATGAGGTGTCTCGAATCGTTCGTGCATCTTTGCGCGGCCGGTATGTTCGACAACAAGACAATCGAGATACTTACCCTCGACACCGATCAGGCAAACGGCAACAAGGGACGTGTCGAGGGACTCATCGACCTCTACAACCGCCTGAAGACGAGCGACCCCCAGAATCCCGGGGGCACTTCTACCGCCAACACCCTCTTCTCCGCGAAACTTAATCTTTATCGGTTCTTCACTGAATACTCTGACTCTGAGAGAAGCACTTTCCAGGCCCTGAGCCTCGGTCGGACGCGTGGCCTCACTCCGGAGCAGATGGAGAACGACAAGGAGCTCGCCGATCTTTTCTTCGACCATAATTCCGTGCAGGAATTCAATCTCAGCCATGGCTACCGCGCTCAGACCCACCTCGGTTCGTTCCTTATGTATCACGGCATAATCGAATCAGCCATCAAGACGAAAAGGGGAGGGGCCGACGTCAAGGAGCACGACAGGGATCTTCAGGAATTCCTGCAGTTGCTCAATAGCAGCGCCGCCAATGCCCGCGTCTTCGTGTTCGGCTCTGTGTTCGGAGGCACTGGCGCATCTTCCATTCCGGTGATTCCCGTTGCACTCCGCGATGCACTGAAGATACTGACGGGCGGCAACAACGAGCTCAACCTCAACAAGGTGAAGTTCGGTTCCACTCTTCTGACCGACTATTTCAGATTCGATGCCCCCGACGACAGGCAGAAAGACTCCGCAAAGATCATCGCCGACTCCACCAACTTCGCCCTTAACTCTCAGGCCGCATTGGGTTTCTACGTCAACGACCCGACTGTCAAGCAGAGCTATAAGATGCTCTACCACATCGGCTGGCCCGGCAATCTAAAGATCGACTACTCGAAAGATCGCCACGGCGATGTCATCACCGGCGGAAAGGACCAGAGCAATCCCTGCCACGTGGTGGAGCTCATGAGCGCGGCCGCCGCCTACGACTTCTTCAAACGCGACGACCTCTCAAAGCCGCAGGCGGAATACGTCTTCAGATCCGTTGAGTCGACGGATGGCGACAAACTGCGCCTTACCGGTGCAAGTTTTGTCGGAGACAGGGAAGGGACCATGTTCGAGCACAAGCTCGGTACGATGCTTTCTCTCGCACATCTAATGCTCTCCCAATATAAAGGCGCGGAGGAAGGCACCGACGGAACCATCGAATTCCTGAAAGACATCGAGAGCCGAAATGTGGATACTTATTCCGGAATTCCCGACGAGCAGGCCCGTCTCCTTGACGCCTACCTGAAGCAGTATGCCTATTCAATCCAGGACGGCCAGCTCGCTCCCGGATGGCTCCATCAGGTCAAGAGCACTATCGACGGCTCGTTTATATTCTCCGACGACGCCCTCTCTCTGGTGCAGACCGACCTCCAGAACGTAGACCCCGGAGGCATTTACAGGGATGACAAATACAACTGGCAGACCGCCGGCATTCCGATAGGCAAAAAGGCTCCTAAACGTTTCGACAAATTCATCGAGGTGCTCAAGAGCGACGCTTCGGCCCCTTCATCACAGCAGGGAACCTCGCTTAAGGAGAGGTTTATAGGCCACATCTACAACGCGATCAGGAACACCCAGAAGGAATCACACTTAAATAGTTGAAGTTGTATGAACTTATTTTTTTATTAAGATTTCGTCAGATTTGCGAGCAGATTTTGCTTCATGAAGAATGAGCGATGCGGGCATCGTGATTGATGAATGAAGCGGAAGACGCCGCAAAGATGGTGGAAGGTTAATAAAAAGAATCTGTGGTTTCACTCTTCATTGCTATTTTTATAGTTCGTAAATAAGTTTATACAACTTCGATTATTATGGCAGATAAATCCTTAGTCATAGATGTAAAATCGGGTACCATCCCTACCGGAAACAAACTGAACTCCTGGATAGTACTCAACAATGCCGGAGATTTCATCCGGGATATAATCACGCCGGAACTGACGAAGAAGGCCAATATCGGTGCGCTCGTTTCCGGTATTCCTACTGCTTTCGCGAGGGTCGACCTCTTCAGCGCGGCGATCTCAGCCGACATGTCGAAAGACACCCTGGCCGCGTTGGGCAACCTCGCCGGTTTCTATACCGAGCTCGTCAGCGAATGGCGCGGCTTCATCGCCTGCATAGGCCTTGACTATCCCAACATAAAGGTACGCCGTGTCAATCTCGCATACTCCGACGGCAAGCCGGTCGATCAGACAAGCAACATATATGAGCCGGCCGGTGCTTTCGGCAACATGCTCCTTGAGCGGAAATCAAGGTGGTGCGACCCCATGCTGGCCGACAACGAAATAGCCGTCCCTTACCTCAATATAATAAAATACAGCAATATAGTGGTCGGAGCGACCGCTCCGGAGACACTGCTTTTCACCTCCTCCGGCTACAGGCTGGAGCCCACCGAGGAGAAGCCTTGGGTCGACGTGCAGTCAGGTAAGTTTATCGATCCCCTCAAATCAGACCTTTCCGAGACCGAGCTGAAGACCCTCTATGCATATGTTGGCCATATAAGGTCCCGTATTCCCGAAGTGGAGGTCAAGCTTGGCGTAAGTCTTACTGCCGTACGCATCAATCTCAAGAGATGGCAGGAGGAGATGGAGGCGTATGCCGCCGAACGCCATTTCGGCGTAAAGGGAGGCGCCGTGCCTCCAGTCGATGCAGGATTCACAGGCCCGTTTGCCGATCTGTTTACGTATGAGGACAGACTCTACGTCAACGGAGAGTCCATCCGTGAATATATGTTCGAGGGTGCCGAAGGTTTTGATCCCAAGAAGCTCCTTCTTCCTCCGTCTGCGAAGATCACACGCATCCACCTGAGCCCGGAATACTCGAGGAAACCCGAGATGGTCAAGGAACTCCCGATTCTGCTTCTGACGGCTTCATATAAGGGAAATTCCGACGAGAAGGCCTTCTTCGCCCTTCCCCTCAGTGCCCAGGGCCTGAATGTATACTCATCCCTAATAGAGTCGCTCGTCAATTCGTCCGAAGGCACAAGCAACTCGAAACTGAAGGCAGTCTATGATCCCGACCTCGACGAAGACAACCTCGAGGTGGAGCTCTCTATCCAGCTCGAAAGCGGTGAGAGGCGCTATTGCCAGCGCTATACCGTAGGAAACGATCCGAAGATGCTCAATAAGGACATCCTGATCTGGCCTAACTTCATCTCCAAGCAGTGGAACCAGTATTACCTCTATTCCGAACTGCCCCACAACACCGCCAGCCAGAGCACCGCGGCATATCCGTTTGTCGGAAATCCCGACGACAAGAACTTCCGCATAATCACCGACGACGACATGCAGCCCATCCTGCTCGCCGAAAACGGCGAGGTGATTGCTCCCGGCGAGATTGTCGATGCCGAGCTCCTGATAACGTCGGGAATCTCAGTTGCCAACAACCCCTACAAATATGAGATCTACAGGTCCGACAAGCCCTTCAAGGGAATCCGCCTTAAGGCTCCTTCAGGTGAGGAGGGCGGCTACCTGCTCATAAACTATCAGAAAGACAGGAATTCGCTCTTGCCCCTCGATCTTCTCCAGGATACGAAACTGCTGAAGGAAATCACCGTCGGAATCGACTTCGGTAGCACCAACACCTCCGTGGCATATTCGGATCAGGACGGTACCCCCCAGCCATTCGAGTTCACCAACCAGAGGATATCCCTTTTCGGGCAGCACAGGGCAGGAGCCAAGGCCGGGCTGCAGGAAAACCGTGTCCTCTTCTTCCAGGCTCCGGCAAAGCCCCTGAGGAGCAACGCCCTCCACAGCATACTCACTATCCACGACGAGCTGCGTCTCGGAAAGAAAAGAGACGGAGAGACCACAATATCCCAGATAAGCAAGGAGGTAGTGGGTGGTTTCCCATGCTTCATGGACAATCTTCCCGTCGACAATGTCTCTGAAGAATACATCACCCTTAAGTATGCGAAGATCGGACAGATAGACCAGATCCACAATATGAAGTGGAGCAACGACGAGAAGGACATCGCGCGCAAGAAGGCCTACCTCCGCACTCTGATGCTTCATATCTATGCACAGATGTTCCTAAAGGACTACCGCGTGCCTGTGCAGCTCCGCTGGTCATATCCTTCGGCTATGAGCAATCAGCTGCTCAATAAATACAAGCTGATCTGGGAAGACCTGGCCGATCTCAAGCCTGTCAGGAACGAGAAGGGACTGACCGTGCCCCTGAAGGTGAGCACTTGCCAGAGCATGGTGGATCTTGCGGCCGACTCTCAGCCGAAGAAGCGCCGCACTCTGGGGCCGCGGGAGCCTGTTGGGGCCGGGAATGACACTGCCGTGTCTCAGCCCCCCGTCTCGAACACCGCTCCCGGTCCTGATATGGGCGCCATGCAGCAGATCCAGCAGCTGATGCAGATGCAGCAGCAGACCCAGCAGATGTATATGCAGATGCTCTCGCAGCCCATGCCCCCCGAGATGATGATGCAGATCCAGCAGCAGATGCAGCAGCAGATGCAGAATTTCCAGAATCAGATCAATATGCTTATGCAGTCCGCGCAGTCTCAGCCCGTGCAGACCGACCGTGGATTCCGGAAGCCCGAGCCCCCTCGCGAGGAGGAGACGCAGGAGGCTCCAAGATCCGCTGGATTCAAACCGAGGGGATTCTCATCCCGCAATTCCGGCAACTCCGCGAAAGAGGATGGCAAGGATGGCTCCTCGCGTCCCGATCTGCGACCCGACGATCCCGACCGCATCGTTTCCTATGAGCCGATCAAGCTCTTCAGCGGAATGTCTTCTTCCGGCCCGTCGGCACAGGCCGTCGGCTCCAACATGTCGCTGACCGAGGCCAACGCTGTCGCCAACTTCCTTTCGGAGACTCACGGCGACAGCAGGGATGAGCTCAATATATGCTTCGACATAGGCGGAAGCACCACCGACATCACCGCCCTCTATAAGCTCGCCAAAGGCATCACGATGGTCAAGCAGAACTCGATTCGCTTCGCGGCCCAGCGGGTGTCCCGTGCCGTGAAGTATGAGAAGAACTTCGAGAAGGTCCTGCTGGAGGTGTGCCGTAAATTCAACCTTTCCATCCTGGGTCTCAACCAGGGTACGAGCCGCTACACTCCCGACACCGCATCCTACTATTTCGACCAGATAGTCGACAGTTTGACCGACAGCCAGCTCCCGGCCCTCTACAACCTTATCGTGGCCGAATGTCCCCACCTGATGTGGGTCAACATGTATGTCACCGGACTGCTGATGTATTATGCCGGACAGATTTCCAGAAAGCTGATCGACGACCTCGGCCGTCTCGACCCCTCGGAGGCACTCCCCGGCGAGCGTCTATTCCCGCTCATCCGCATCAGTTTCGCCGGAAAGGGCTCGCGCCTCTACCAGTGGCTGTCGATGACGCATCCCGACGCCGCCAGGATGTACTACGACGAGCTCTTCATGCAGGGCTACGGCGACCGCGATGAGCTCGATGGAATGTTCGAGATCAATCTCCCGACTCTCGAGGAGTCCGGCACGATCAAATACGAGGTCTCGATGGGTCTCGCCAAGAATTCCACCGAACTCTGCAACCCGCGCTACAACACGCCCAGCGAGATCATCGGAGAAGACGGCTTCAGCATCGTGATGGCCGACGATTCGATTGCCGAGCTCCCCGACACCAACTCCATCTCTCCCGAGATGATAGAGCATATCGGCACATTCTTCTTCCCCTCAGGACAGAACCAGGCAAGGAAGTTCAAGGAGTTCTGCGAGATCTTCGACAAGGCGACACAGCAGCTCTTCAACATTCCCCTTCCGAAGGATTTCTTCGAAAGCGGAACACGCAGCATGAACATCACGCAGTATGTCCAGACCACTCCCGAGTTCATGCGCGCCAAGCGCGAGAAGAGCCAGAACAAAGACAAGTTCGACTTCGTGGCTCCGATCATTATCCTCGAAGGAATGAAATTCTACGACGACCATCTCTTAAAACCACTTAAATGGGCATCACAAGAATCCTGATTACGATCTCACGGTCGGATATCTCAATGGCTTACGCCGCGGGCGGCGAGAACGATCTTCCGGTCTCGCTCCCCGGAGCGGCCTGGCCTCTGCCGTTAGGAAAATTCGGCGGTCCGCAGGCGGAATACCCGTCGTTCCGCATAGGAAAGGGGGTGGAGGAGAGGCTGCAGCAGTTCTGTCCTCCCCAGACTCCCGACGACAATATCTTCAGGAGTATTCCTAAGGGTGAGCTCCCTGTAGCGGTCATCGTGGAAAGCGATGTCCCCGCGGAAAGTATCCCCGCTATCGTCGCCGACCTCAATAAGTGGGGTTTTGACAATGTCAGGGCGACGCGCTCCGACATCCAGCTTATCGACTATTACAACCGTATGTATTCTTTCGACGGTGTGGTGATTGTCAGCTCCAACGGCAAGGATGTGGACGTGAGCCTCTTCAGTAAGAGCGGCGGCGGTGCCGTGGTCCGTCATACATTTGAGGGGCGTGCCGTCGACAACCGTATCGGCTGCGTGGCCCTGAAGATATGGGAGCAGGTGAAAGACCTTACCTTCGATCTTAAATACGAGACCGAGCGCGACGCGCTCGTCAGCGAGGCGGAGAAGTTTCTGAAAGAGGGACGCCGCGAGAAGAATGGCCTTATCCGCCTTTCCGACAACGACACCTATCAGTATATCCTCACGCGTGATATGCTATCCGATATCCCCCTCGCGGAAGACTCGCTGGAAAGCGCCTTCACTGATTTCCTGCAGGCCAACGGTATGGCCGACAGGAGCCGCCTCGCGGTAATCCTCCGCAATAAGGCAATCGGAAACCATTACGTCACCGATGCCGTCACCAGATTCTTTGCAAATAAGGAGGAAGACAGGGGGAGTCTCGGCGACGCCCTCGCCCGCCAGATAGCCAACCGAGACTGGGAGGAGGTAAAGGATGCGGTAGCCCCGGCTTGCCCCGAAGTGATATTGGTGGATCCGGATCCTGATGATCCCTACCCGGGTCCGGAACCGCAGCCGGAACCGCCTGTTGAACCCAAGGAATTCATCCCTGTGGAGATAACGGCCCGTGTTGAGAAGATCCGTGCAGGCCTCTTCAAGACTAAATCCGTGCTGCATATCACTATCGACCTTGAGCTCGGCACCCCCTTGCCATGGGACAGCGTCCTCTGCGTGCAGGAACAGCCACTCGTGACCATACGTCGTGAAAACGTGGTGAAGGAATATGCCAAGGGGAAAAGAGGTCCCTTTGCCCTGAATCTCGACCTTCCGCTTCCTCAATGCCCGAAAGCCAGGAAGCTGCGCGTATATCTCAAACCCGATCCCGACGAGCCTGTCGGAATCAACAATGCCTACGTTCAGGACCCCGTGATCGTGGACATCGGCTGATTCGGATAGCAGCCTTAACATCATCAAACCACTACTTAGCAACTTTATCGAATATGGCGTCGAAAATAATACTCTGCCCTTTCTGTTTCGAGAAATTCAACAATACTGACGCTCTCTATCAGTGTGAGAATGACGACACTAACGCCGACGGAAGCCAGCGCTGCGAGAGGGTGTCTTATCCCGAATACAACCAGTACTGGGGTCTGAACGACTTCATTCACTACACTTGGCCCCAGAAATCCGGCCTGATGTTGCGCCTCATGGGGCCGAAGCTTAAGGAGGTCAGATGCCCGCAGTGCGGCTATCGGTCGCTCCGCTTTGTGTGTCCCCACTGCTACAACTGTATTCCGGAGGAAATGGTGAAGAATGGAGGCCAGATTATTTCCGTGATTGGCAGCCCCTCGAGCGGAAAGACAAATTATATAATCTCGCTTATTCATGAGCTCCAGGAGAATGGCCATAAGGTTGATCTGCAGGTGCAGCCCAGCCAGACCCACCGCGACGGCGACAGGCTCGACTCTACTCAGAACCGCTTCACAAACTTCGAGAACAAACTTTTCGAAAAACGTCGGGTGCTTGACAAGACAGAAGTCGACACCACGGACAACCCCTGGATCTTCCGTCTGAGCCAGCGCTATACAAATCAGGAGATATATCTTGTCTTCTACGACACTGCCGGTGAGAGATTCAACGAGAACCTTAAGAATCAGGTGAAGTATCTCAGGGAGTCTTCCGGCATTATCCTGCTCCTCGACACCCTGGGAATAAGCCATGTCAGCGATGTGCTTGAGAAAGAAGGCCTTGAGAATCTTGGAGGCAAGGTGAGGGATGGACTCTTGAACATTTTCACCGCTATCGGCAACCTGAGCAAGGATATCCGCGAGAATCTGTATTCCAAGCCCGCTGCCATCGTGATGAGTAAGTTTGATGCCGTCCTCGATCATTCCGACAAGCTTGAGTTCAATACCGATGAGTTCAAGAGAGGCAACCGAAGGGTCGGCAGTTCATATTTGGAGACCGGCAAGGTCGATTTCGATAAGATCGACGCGATAAGCCAGGCCATAGAGACGGCTCTTCTCGGACCCTGGGAGTCGGGCAAGCTGGTGCAGGCCGCCAGGGAATGGACGAGCCAGAAAAACAGGTCGCTGCCTTTCGCCCAGCAGGATATGAACGATCCCGACAATAACTACAAGTTCTTCGGTGTCTCCGCTCTCGGTGGTATGCCCGACGATACGCTGCAGCTCTCCAAGGTGGCTCCCTACCGCGTGATGGACCCCCTGTTGTGGGTGCTCAGGAAACTCGGCCAATTCAATATCCCCTCTAAATAAATTATTCAAATGCCTCTACCATTGAACTCCCCTTAAGTTGCTGATATATTATCCGCGAAAGCCAGCGAAGCCACGAATCAGCGTACGGCCAGGTCCTCGACATGATCCTCAAGCCTGAAAAAATCCGCGTTCCATCCGCCCTATCCGTGCCTCCGGCAGGGCGATAGCCCGCAGCCGATCCGCGTTGCCTGTCTCCTTCCAAATCCAATCCTTCATTCAGATGTCGACCAGCCGGTTCACTTCTCTTTAAGAAGGCGCCCCTGCGAGCCCTCTTGCCTCTCTGCGCGAGATTTATTTATCTGAATGAAAGTGTGTTATTGAATATAAAATTTGAGTAAATAAAAATGCAAAGCCATGAAATACTCACATGTCATCTATAACTCCTCCGAGCGTAACCGCTCGGGCGGTGTCGGCTTCGGAGTGCGCTCGGCCTCAGCCGGAATGTCGCCGCAGCTGCTGGCAGCTCTGGAGCAGAACGGTGTCTTCACCTTCAGGGAGTCAAACGCGTCGCTGTCTCCCTCTGCCCTGTTTGAGAATCCGGACCTGATAAGGCAGGTGCCACCTTCCTATTTCTTCCGGGTCGTGGGATTGCCCGGTCAGGAAAAGGCCTACGTGTTGGGCCGCAGGATAGCCGTCGGTTTCGATTACACCTTCTATCTCAACGGTCGTCCCGGTCGTCTGGGCAACTACGTGGTGGACGCCTACGTGTTTCCCGAATGCCCCGCGGCTGAAGACTTCGGAATCCTTCTGGAGAGTCCCGCTCCGGGAAGCAACCGTTTCATTCCCGCCGATCCGGCCCCGCGTGCCGGCAACGCTGAGATGAGGGAGATATCCGTTGGCCATAAGCCCGATCTGGTGGAGGAGGAGAGGCCGTTCAGGGCCGCTGCCCTTCCGGAGATCGACGGCAAGGCGGTCGACCTCCTGTTCGCTTTCATCGAGAGCCGGAAGCAAGGAAAACCCTTGCTCGTGAAGGCAGCCCCCGGGGAGGCCCCGCGTCTGATGGCGGCCCTCGCGTTGATGGTGCCCCGGAAGCACCTCGAGGAGATCACTTTCGTCACCAACCATAACGAACAGGGCCTGCGCGCCGGCATCAACATATGCTTCATCGGCAGGGACTATCGGTTTGAGATATTCCCCAATCTCTGGGTCGTGCTCGACCTGAACGGTGGGGGAGTGCCCGACACCATGGAGAAGACGATGTTCCGTCCGATGGTGGAGCGCTACGTCCGGGAGGGTCAGCTCCGGAAGGTACGCGCGCTTGTCGCCTGGTGTCTGTCTCCGACTTTCGAGGCTTCTAAGTCTGCCCCGCAGGATACGCAGAGGGCATTGTTCGCATATATCCACGACTATGACGCGTTCGACGTGCGCATGCTGGAGAAGGATCCGAAGCTCAGGGAGCTGCTGGCCGGTTACTTTAGGCAGTCTCCGGATGCGGCGGGAAAGCTCGAGGAATCCCTTCAGAAGGAGCTTGATGGAATTCAGCATTACTATGATCTCAAGTCGTGGATTCGCTTTGTGCGAGACATTCGTCCGATCGAAGTGCGGAGGCTTGTGGAGCGAAACCGTCCCCGTATCAACGAGATTGTCTTCCGCGACTCCAATGCGTTCAAATCATTCTATCAGACTTTCAGCAATGAGTGGAGTGAGATTGTGAGGGATTATATCGACGACGATAAGTTTCTCCGCTATAGCTATTATCTGTCGCAGTTCGAAGGCAAGGAATGGGAGAGTCTCTATCCTTATTTCCTTAAGGAGATTATCGGCAACAAGGCCACTCTGGTGCTGAGGATGTTTGCCGACAAGGTCGACTCTGAGGCGAGACAGCGGATCATCGACAGGGAGATTCCCGACAGGAAGAGGCAGGCGCAAGTGCTGGTCGATATCCTTAAGTCATCTACCGGTGAGTATGACGAGAAACTGCTGCAGATGCTCGTCGGCATTACCCGCGAAGCGGGTGAGTGTGCCGTAGACTTTTTCCGTGAGTTTGCCCCTTATGTGTCCGATAAGAGATATTCAGGTCTCTTCGCATGCCAGCTGGAGCTGTCCGATGTCGGGAGTGCGGAAGGTCTCGTCGGGTTCGTCGCAGATGTCAAGGCCTTTAAGGAGAACGAGGATTGCGAAAGGTGGTTGAAGGAGCCCTCCGGACGCGATGCCCTCAACCGTATGCTCGCCTCTTTGCTCGTCAATCTCAAGGGGCGCACGATCAGCCGGCAGAAGGCGGAAGAGGTTTGCCGTGATGTTGCCCTTTTGCCGGTGTCGGATGAGATCCGTAGGAAGATATCCCTGCTTTCCCATGTCCTGCAGCATTCTACATCCTACGACGATAAGGAGGTGGAACCCCTGTGGAAACTTGCCCGCGGTATCGGCGACAGGGAATACATGGCCATATTGGCTCGGAATTATCTGAGGCATGTAGAGAAGAAGAAGAATTTCGATCCCAACATACTCCAGAAGAAATCGGCCGACTATCCCGAGGGTCTCGTGGCATATATGGTGAAGGAGGGAATCCTCTCGGAAGAAAATCTTCTTAGGATTGCCTCGGCAGATCGCTACAGGGCCTTCTATATCCTTGGCCTAATGCAGATGAGGGCTGGGCAGCCTCAGGAGGAATATGATTTCCTGACTCAGAAGGCCGCGATGAATGATGAGACGGCGTTGCTCTTTATGGAGAAGTATGCCCCGGAATCCCACAGAAAGATACTCAAGAGCCGCCAGCCCTCCGTCTGGAGCAAGATTTCGGGAGGATTGAAAGGCATGTTCGCGAAGAAAGACCGTGCGGATGACGACGAGGGTTTTATCAACGGACGGCAGGCCCCTTCCAGTCGGTCAGGAAAAAACATAAGAAAAGATGAAAAATAGATTAAGGATAGTGATATTGGCCCTGTTGGCTATGCTGTCCCTCGGGTCGGCGATGGCCAGGGAATACGGAGAATACCCCGAACGCTCTCCCTACCGGTATGTGGTGACCGACGGAAAGAAACTCAACGTACGTGAGAAACCCACTACCAAAGGCAAATTCATATGTCAGCTCCGCCCCGGAGATGTAGTCTACTTCACCGACTCCGTCACTGTCGCTGGCGATGGCTATGAGTGGGTGAGGATATATGATAAATGGGGTAAGAGACTTCCCTACGACGGATATGTGACCAACCTTAACCGGTTCCGGGCTGAGGAGAACCCTAAATACGATCCCCCCACGCAGCAGCAGGTCGAGATAGAGCAGGCTGTGGAGAAGTCTCAGACTGTGGCGAAATGGGTGCTCCTCGTCTTGGCGGTGATTGCGGCCATAATCTATATGATAGCTTATTTCTCGGAGGATGCCGGAGAGAAGATACTCGGTCCATACAAGGGCGGCATGAGGAAGACGTTCTTCTTCAACATTGCCCCCTACCGCACCGTGATAATCATCACCCTCATCCTTTTGGCCGCAGTGATCACTTCGATTGTGGTGATGCTCGTCTTGGGCGGAGCCGGATTCGTGGTGCTCTGGATAGTCAAGATTCTTTGCTATGTGCTTAAGTGGGTGGGTATAATCGCTTGTATCGGTGGCGTAATAGCTTGTTTCGGAGGAGAATGGGCATGTCTGCTTCTCGTGCTTCTGGGCGGCCTGATCTGGTATTTTGCCGATGCCATCACGGGCTTCGGCGACCGTTGCGCGGAGATAGGCCTTGAGTTCTTCAATCAATTCAATATGCTTGAATATGCTTGGAATCTTACCCTGCAGTATTGGGAGCCGGCCCTCATGATCATATGCATCCCTCTTGCGCTCTTCCTATGCCTCGCCTTGATATGGATGATAGTGGCAGGAGCGCTCATCCTGTTTGAGAAATTCGTGACCGCCCGCTACAACATCAAGCATCCATGCCCCCATTGCCATCATCCTTCCGAGCCTGCGGTCTATCTTTCCAAGGGAGACTCCGGCTATGAGGAGATTCCAAACGGCATTCCCCTCAGGCCCGGTTTCTATGGACTGTTTCACATCACTCATCCTTCCACAGGGGAGCGCATGCCGACCATGCTGATGAATGGCCGCGACGCCCTCGCGCGTAGATGCGCCAACTGCGACAGGTTGATTCAGGCCGAGGAAGGCACCGAACTTCATATGGCCATAGCCGGAAGTGCCATGTCTGGAAAGAGCACACTGACCTACAGGCTGATCGCCGACCTCTTCGACTATGCCGGAGAAGGCTCGGTGGAGTTTACCGATGTCGACAATACGATAGGCGACCGCTCGATGTTTGGAAAGATTGACTCGATAAGGAAAAACGATGAGATTCGTGAGGATGATCTCCCTAACAAGACCGCGACCGACCAGCTCGCCTCTACGCAGTTGATCGTAAGGCGCAGGAACTCTTCGATTCCCTACCGCGTGTTCATCAACGATGTTGGCGGAGAGCATTTCGATCCGTCCAATGCCTCCGTCGGCACAAACGCCACGCGCTATCTCCGCAACGTCGACTCCCTCATAATAGTAATCGATCCTCTGACTACTAAGTTCCCATCCTCCAAGGTGTCCGAAGAATTCGAGGAGTGGATGAAAAAGAACGATAATGAATATGTGCAGAAACTCCCCCTTCAGCAGATAATCGATGTGGTCGAGAATCAGCTCAGGCATTACAGGAGCAATCTGAAAGACATCCATCTCAACATAGTGCTGACTAAAATCGACCTCGGTTATATCCCCAGGAATGTCAACCTTATGTCGCAGGAGTCACTTAGGAATTATCTTCAGAAGCATCTTGGCCTTGAGTCGCTGCTCTACTGGGCGCAGAAATACAAGTCGTGCACGATCTTTGCCGTGGCTGCCACGGCAAAGGGCAGCCGCTCATATGTAGGCCCCCTCTTCGAGGCCCTCTTCGTCGACCAGCTCGGCATCCGCCGTTAGGTAGCGAGCCCTCTCCGTTAGGAAGGGAGAGCTCCAGCTCTCCCTCTCAGTGACGAATCAGCGTCGGTCAGCTCCTCGAAAATCCTCCGGTCGCGACGCGAAGCCAATTAATCATTAATCATTAATAATTAATCATTAATAAAATCAGTCTTCCTCCAAAGACGGATCCGGCTCCCCCGAGTCAGATTCGTCTTTCATCTTTTCCCCCCTCCTGCGCCATTCCTCGATGTCGGCGTCCATGTAGGTGTCTCCCTCATCCCGGTTCTCCTCAAGCACATTCGCTATCGACTCCGCTCCTCGCCAGTCTCCCCTCAGATATGCCTCATGGAAATACTTAAGCGCGAGCCGTGGCGATCTCCCGCATCCTATTCCGTCCGCATACAGCCATCCAAGACGGTATACGTATTCCTCATCCTCCTCGTCAAGCTCCGCAGCCTTCTTGGTCCAACGGAAAAGAGCCTCCGTGCGTTCCCTATCGTCCGTATAGTCCGGCATCACGATGTCCCAGAAGTGGTCGCTGAGTCTCCCCGCGGCCTCCGCATCCTCCTCAGCCACCGCCTCGAGATATTCCACACCTACCTCAGGGTCGCCTCCTCTCGCCATGTCGAGGTAATAGTCCCCCAGCCAGTTGCACGCGTATCTCTTCCAGTGTCCATCCTTCTCCGCGCATTTCTCATAGAAGCGCTCCGCATCGTAATGGTCGTATTTCTGGCGCGGACCCCCCTCTGCCTGATCCGGAGTCTCCGCTTTGTCGCACATATATCCCAGCACATAATATCCCAAAGCCTCTCCTCCTGCGAATGCTGCCTTCTCGGCATACTCGAAACTTTTGTCAAGATCGGCCTCGACGCCGATTCCTTCATGGTAGATTAGGGCCAGAAGGCCGTCGCGCTCGCCCCCATCGGGCGCTTCGCTGACGGTCTTGAATATCGTGTCCGTCGCCGACGGATTCTCGTCCGCAGAGTCCAGCAGACGTAAGACAGTGTCGGTAAGTGATTGCATCTTCATCTCTCTTTTACTTAACTTTCTGATTTAAGATTCCTATCTCTGCGTGCTTTGCTTTCTCCCGGACGAGCGAAGCAAGTCCGACCTCTAAAAGACCGCGTCTTAGGTTTTGAAGGTCCTGGAATTAAGTTTTCAAGACTGATTTATTCATCATTGCGAGCCCTTTGCTCCTCTGCGTGATATTTAATTAGTCAAACATCACCCGGGGATTCATCTGCGACGGCGACTTCCAGTCTATGCCATACTCTTTCTTAAGCAGCTCCCGTTTAGCCTCCCAGTATTTGAAGCAGAAACCCATATGGCGCGGCGCGTTTGCGAAACGCTCGGTGAGGCGGCGGTCCACCTCCGGATATATATCCTCCCATCGCCATGTATACTCCACCGGGTCGCATTTCAGTGTCCCGATCTGAGGATACATGATAATCTTCATGAGCTCCTCCGGCGTGAATAGGGCCGCTATCGCATCCTGCAGGTCCTTCGAGAAGAAACTCTCGTAGCCGTCGGGGTCCTCCAGAAGAATCCTGAGCTTAAGCACATGGCGTGCCCGTCCCTTCAGCTCCTCGTCAAGTCTTCCCTCCTTGAAGGCCTTGCGCAGATACATCACCGTCAGGTCGTAAGACGCATGATGATATACCGTATCGTTGACAGCGTCGATGATTCTCGGCACAGTCTCCTCCAGCACGTTCCAGGGCGCCTCCTCGCAGCGTATGATGTCGCGTACCTTATAGGCTATATCCTTCACAGGGCGGCAATTATCCATCTCCACATACGTCTCCGCCAAAATAGCGTAGAGATGTAGGAGATCGAGGGCATTGCTCAGGTTGGCGTGCTCGTTTATCAGCATATCGATAAGCGCCGAATAGCAGAACGCATCCGCTTCCAGCACCGTCTTCTTCCCGGCCTCCTCCTCGTTCAGACTGTCTCTAACGCTTATCACCCTGTCGATTCGGTTCTCGATTGAATCCGAGGAATCGCCCACGATTTCCCGGATCTTACCTTTAAAATCCTTTAATTCATCCATAATGCTCAAACTTTCCGCAAATATAGCGATTTTTCCCCGAATACGCAAATAGCACCCGCCCATACACATGACGCCCCGTAAAAAAGTAGGAAGGGAGAGCTCCAGCTCTCCCCACACTGCGTAGCTATGGAAAGCAGGCTTTCCAGCCTGCGGCCTCAGCGTGAGACCAATCCGCGACAGTCGGCGAAGCCACGCTCATTGACGAATCCGCATCGGCCAGGTCATCGACATGCCTCTGGTTACGACGCGAAGCCAATTAATCATTAATCATTCATAATTAATCATTAATAATAATCCGCGCCCTATCCGCCCCATCCGCGACCCCGGCAGGGCCAAAGCCCGCAGCCGGTCCGCGTTGAGCCCCTCCTTACCCATCCATCCAGCAACGCGACACCCCTACTGCGGCTTCCCCACTCACGCAATGCGGAGCGCAGCGAGCGAGCCCCAGCGCCCTCAGCATCCGAGTGTCAGCAATTAAAGTACTCCGCGCTCCCAGCCCCTCTGCGGCCTCAGCGTGAGACCCCATACTGCAAGCCCAAGCCCGTTAAGCAAAAATCAATATCTCTTGCTAAGAGATACTTAAATCCGAATACAAAGGTAATACAAAAATTCCGAATTTCCTCATTTTTAAGCAAAAAACTTTTTCAAAATTTTTACAGAGAGGGGGTATTGTTGCAAAAGAAAGTGCAAATGTTTAGCATATTTTAAAATTCCTTGACTCTTAACTCTTGACTCTTAATCACTTACTAAAAGTTAAGTATCTCTTAGCAAGAGATACTTAAAATTTAGTCATCAATGAAACCTCAACCGATTAAGAATCAAGAAGTTTCAAAACAGTCCCCTCTCAGGCCGCTTCCAAAGGAAGCCTCCTGACCAGAGGGAAGAGAGACCATATCCACCCCCAACCACCCCGTTCACCCTCTCCTCAATGACAATCAGGCACATACTCCCCTACATGTCGAAAAAGTAGGAAGGGAGAGCTCCAGCTCTCCCTCCAGCCGACCCTTGTAGGTAGGGAGCGATCTCCGAGCGCGACCAACAATAATTATCCGCGATAGCTGGCGAAGCCACGCTCATTGATGAATCCGCATCGCCCAGATCCTCGACTTCGATATGCATCAGGTTGCGACGCGAAGCCAATTAATCATTAATAATTAATCATTAATAATTAATAATTATGCGCCCCCCATACTGCGGCAACGCCGCCCATACTGAGCCAAAGGCTCCGATACTTCATACTTCGAGATTGAGTGAGATCGGCAGCCTTTGCAGCGAGCT
>JAIDTS010000083.1 GCA_029060585.1 Muribaculaceae bacterium | reverse complement strand
GTTGTCGGATTGGCGACTGATCCAACTTTCAGGAATATAATGTAATAACAAAGCTTTATGAAATGTCAGCCTTATAGTATCCAGCCTTCCTGAATTCTCGGTTAAGATCGCATATATGCATCTTATGCCAGGATGAGTCTTTGGTTATATAGTATCGATTATCGTTTTCGTCATTATAGCCTATCTTAATGACCAAGCCGGAGACATCGCGAAATTGTTTTTCAAGGCTCTGAGGAGTAGATCGACCTTCAATCCTAACCTTACAGTCACCCTTGAAGCTTCGGATCTCTCCGAAAGTAGTGCCTGAACTGTACGAATAGATTGTTCCACCGCTACGATCGGCTTCCTTTCCGGTCTTCACCATATATACCGCTATATTAAGATAGGGATAATCCTCAGTGAAGCCTTCCTGAAGCTTTCTTATTGTTCCGGTAGAGCGAAGTGTGTAAGAGAATCCAGCGTCAAGTTCTTTCTCTCTGGCGGCAGCGATTGCAGCCTGGCGCTGACGTTCCCGCTCACGTTCCTCTTCCTGACGCCGACGCTCACGTTCACGCTTCTCTTTGATTTCTTTTTTGTAAGCTTCCAGTGCCAAATCGGAACCCTTGGAATCAAGCTCCATCAAGGTCTTGACTCCCTCTGTAAAAATGTCGATAAAATCCATTGCAGTATCGAAAGTATGGTTCGGTACAGAAAAGTACAACATGATACTATTGCTGCTGCATTTACAATCAACACGCTGGTGTATGGACTTAGCAAGTGACGATGCGTTTTGTTTGGCTAAATCAAGCGTATCATTATCGCTGCACGACTTTTCAAGTTGCACATTAAGCTCATAGTCCACAACGGAATCCTTTGTCTTGATTGTTATGATAGAGGTAGAGAGCAGATCTCCATCTGTTGTCTTGCTTTGTTTCAGTTGCAAGGTCGCATCCTTACTGCCAAATGTCATTTTCCCGAAGTAATCTTTCGGAACGATTTTTTCCAAAATGCTTATTTCCGGCCTATAATATTTCACTTTAATGTCGGCAAGCTTGGCAACCGTAGTGATGGCCTCCAACGTTTTCATGTACCAGCCTTTTACGTCTTCTATCAACTTGCGGGTAGGATTGGCTGAAGGATAGTCATTCAGATTGAAGCGTTTGCGGATGCGTACGGTATTATCAGTTACGTAAGCCTCGAATCCGCTACTGTCCTTATTGAATTTCTTCACAACATCTTCAGGAGCAACAGTGGCGCCGGTGTGGGTATAGCCCCATATTCCAGCTTCAAGAACCACTGAGTCCTTCTTCAATATCACCCATACAAATCGTGTTGGCTGGAAACTGTCATCTCCTTCCACCCTAAACATCATATCACCATCCTCATCAATCTTCTCAAAATCAGGTGCTTTTTTGAGCTTTTCTTGGATAACGGGGATGTTGAAGAATTGATCGGCATTAGTGCGTACGTTCATTTTCTTCAGAACCTCTCCCCAGGTAGCAAGCAGCTTTTCAACCGTTGAGTCTATGATTTTGAAAATGTTTTCCGGAATATCTTCTGCCGGATAATCTTCAGGGTCGATATATGCCTTGAGTCGCAGTTTTCCCTCGTTTGCTTTGAATTTTATACCATCGGCAGAAGCCTCCATCTCTTTGGCAATGGCTTCAAGATTATCAGGATAAGTCACCCCCGAGATTCCACAGTCAAGAACTATACGGTCGGGTTTGGGCAGTACCCATATAAACCGTTCGTACATACAGTCGTCTGTAGGAGCGACCTTCAACATGACATCCCCGTCATCGTCTATCTTTTCAAAATATTTAGAATGCTCCATTGCCTTGACGATATTCTCATGGTCGAAAACCATAACGTCCAGCATCGTGATTATGTAATCATCCGTCTGTGCAAATTCCTCTAATACTTTTTCCTGACGCTTCACAATGTCGGTTATGATCTTTCCAAGAGCCTTGATCCCAGATATTTCCTTCATTGGAACCTCCTTTGTTATCATTGTGAGGGGATATTTGTAGACGGCATCAAACCCTGCGTTCCGGAAATTCTCGGCTAAGTCAGCTTCTATTGAGGTGGTAAACTTTATACGCTCCTCATTCATGTCCACAAGAACATACCAGTCTTCAGGAATTATATCAGTCGCATCTATTTGTAGATAAAGTCTATTGGATCTGAACGGTATGGCCCTAATTGGAGACTTTTCCAAAGCTGCTGAAATAGTGGCGGCCTCGGGATTGACTTTAGAGTCACCGCCCGCAGCGGAAATCACATTCTCCAACTTGTTGGATAGGCCATTCACTGTCTTTTTCAAGCTGTCAAGCGGTAGATTGGATTTAGCTGAGGCAGCTTCTTCCAATATATTGGAAAATCCGCGAGCGGCTTTCTTCAGATTATCGAACATTCTTCTCATGTTGGCTGTCCATAATGAGTTTGTAAATAAATGGGACGGTAAGTTACTCTGATTTCCTCATATTTGTCCACCACCTTGTTGTCTGCGGTTTTTTTATAATTGACAGGACGCTTGTGAGAGTGGTAGGGTATTAAGGTTTTATCCGTTTTTTCGTATGTCGGCTATTTGCTCTCGCCATGCCTTGATTCTTATCTGCTTCTCTTTCTTGATGGCTTTAGCTCCCTCTCCAGCGGATTTGCTGCCGGTACGAGCATTGTTGTTTTTAATCGTGATGTTGCATCGTTCGATATCTCGTTGAGCTGATTCGATGCATTTTTTCAGACTTTCTATTCTTAATTTAGCTACTTCAGAAAGTGCCATATTCTAAATGTTTTAGAGGAGAATGCTGATGTGACAGTCATAAACTCCTGTGGTTATTATAATATTTTGATTAACTGCTAATTGATATACGGTGTTATTTTAAGGAAATTATATTTTCCATACCTATCCCATTTTATGGGTGGATATTGGCGAGATAGGTTTATAGATCCGTAGGGGGCATCAACGTCGTAGGAAGAGATGACTGAATCGTCGGCGATGCTGAATTTCATTCCTTTATTCTCTACGAAATTGAGATTGTCAGAGCAAATGATTTCGCACGTCATGAGATTGGCGTGCTGGGATGCGTATTGTTCCAGATTCTCAAGGTCTTCATATACTGAATGACGCTTCTGGGTGACATTGGGTGCCTTCGACTTTTTTAGATGTTTCAATTCTATTGCTGCGGCATAATATTCGTCAATTCCTTTTATTATCTCTATCCAGATATCGACAAGTGCCTTTTTATTCTTGCTCTTGCAGGTAGGCGAGTCAAGCAGAATCTTTTTCTCCAATATGATATCGAAGTGTTCGTCTGAAGAAAATACATTCAGACGCCCAAGCTGAAGGAGTATATTGCTGAGATGAAGCTGCATCGAGGCTTCATTATCGATATGTATGCCTCCTCCTGTCACCTGATTGCAGAAAAGCATATACGCATAGTCGATGATATGCTCCATACGCTGTTTTAGAGTCAATGATTCTGTCATATTTATGAGTCTTCAGATGTCGTTGTTTTCTATTTGCAAAATTAATAAATAAAGCTCATCTCTGTATTGAGGGCGTATGATGGATTTTTCTCGTATATGTGAAATGTTATTTCACGTCAATTGGGGATAATTTGCGGATATGAGGCGTCTGCAGGAGGAATTATTTGAAAGCTTTCCGCGATGTCGTAAGCAAAAAAAACAGACATTTAGCGTATGAATAAAAGTTTATATTCCGATTACAAATCCAACAATAGTTTCGATTAGACCGACCAGCATTGCTATTCCGTCGTAAATTGTTATTTCATCAAAACGTTTACGAATTGTGAAGTAGGAAGTGCCTAATGTAAGAAGGCCGCCAATTACCAGGGCCAGACCAGGCCCTCCAAAATATATATATCCGAAAAACACCAACATGGCGCTTCCGATAAGGCGGATGGCCGTCGGCAAAAATCCCCCGTTAAAACGAAGCATTAGTAAGACTAAACCGATTACGCCGATTATTACTGAAGTATCTTTATCCATAATTATCTAACTATTACTTTTGTGCTGCTTTGAGGTTGATTGTTTTCATAAATGGTCACTATATTCATTCCGTCGGACATTGACTCGGAAGGAATGGCCAGACTCTCTGCGCCGGAACTTACGGATCTGTTGTAGACTACCTTGCCGGTCAGATCCGTGACCGATACCGAAATCGGATCATTATCGGGATTCTCGAAATCCACCATGACATTTTGTCCCCGAGAAACCAATGTCGGATGAACTCCTGTCTTGAACGCACCTACCTGCCTTACGCTATTCTCTCCCTTTATTATCTCATACAAAACTGTATATGAGGTTTTGTCGTTCACAAGGTTGCAGGATAGATATTTCTTTTTGCCGATGATGATTACAGACATGAAGTTTTCATTCTCAGGAGTATAGCCTTTCTCAAACTTTACAGTTTGCAATTCAGCCCCGTTCTGATTCTTGATTGAGAAGCCTATGCATCGGTCGGGGGAGTTATAAGCCTTTGTATATCCTACCTCCCATGCAAAATAAGTCCCGAAGTCGTATAAATATCCTGAGGGAAAATCCTGCCATTTGTAGGCGCTTAAATTAAAAACAGGTTCTCGATATTCGTGATATAGCGGAGAAATGTATTCAAAATATGGGTCGTCATTAAAAAGGGTCTGAGTCACAGCCACCGTGCCTATTGTCGACGTCCCCTTGTCATAATCGAGAAGCGACGTCAGCATCAATGGAGAACTTACATAGTATCTTTCTTCCGTTGTGACTTCAACCGTTACCTCCGGTTTACAGCTGCCGCTGCAAGTGACATCAACGATTTCTTTCCCTTCCTGATACACGAAATGCTTTAATACCTTTTCCCCTGACGGAAGAGTCTCAAAAGAAGTCTCCTTATTTCCCCAAACATAACCATCCTCACTTTTAGCTAAGACATCAAAATCAAGTTTTGATAAATATTCCATAATGATATCTTCATCCTGATAACTGCAAATCGTATTTCTCTCGATCTTCTCCCAATGCATGCACTGCATTATAGGGCCTGTTTTGTAATCATACAGGGCATTGGGATCTGCGAGCACCGTAAAGGATGCCACTGACTCTATTGACGCATCGAGAACCTGAACCTCTGCCGAGCCTTCGGTTTTGTCATAT
>JAIDTS010000082.1 GCA_029060585.1 Muribaculaceae bacterium | reverse complement strand
CCCGCAGCCGATCTGCGTTGCCTGCCCCTCCTTTCCCATCCAACAGCACAACAACCCTACCGCAGCTGCCCCACTCACGCAATGCGAAGCGCAGCGAGCGAGCCTCAGCGCTCTCCCTTCCGACAACAAAAAATCGGCATAAAAACGACCAAACGTTTTCATATGCCGATTCTTTTACTTAAATTTGCAAAAAATGAAGGTTAAGAGACTAAACCCATAACCCTCTAACCCCATAACCCTTAAGTTTCGGAACGAAACTTAAATCAAATCAAAATGCTTCGAAACAGTCCGCTGATGCTTAATGTCGGACATGCTGTGCATGAGGCCGACTGGAATTTCAAAAATATCACGAGCCCCTTCACGCGTATCTACTACGTGACCGAGGGCACCGCCACCGTGACGATAGGCGCTCGATCACATCCCCTGTCGCCGGGCAACATGTATATCATTCCGGCCTTCACCCGCCATTCCGATGCCTGCGACTCACGCTTCTGCCACTACTACGTACACATCTACGAGGAGGCCTCTTCCGGCGAGACGCTGATCGATAAGTATGACTTTCCGTTCGAGATTCCGGGCAGTCCCCTCGACCGCACACTCTTTCAGGCCCTCTGCGAGCATAACTCCTTCATGGCCCTCAAGGCGCCGGATCCGCGCATCTACGACAATAAGACGTCGCTCATAGAATGCGTCCGGCTCAACAGGGAACGCCCCGTCTGGGACCGTCTGGAATCGGTCGGGATCATCTACCGCCTCTTGGGGCGATTCCTGAAGGAGGCCACTCCAAAGTATGACACCAAAGACCCTCGTGTGCGCGACGCCATAACGATGATCAATTCCAAGACTTCCGATCCGGTGAGGGTCGACGCGCTTGCGAGGGAGGTGCGCATGACCTCCGACCATTTCATCCGTCTCTTCAAGAAGGAGATGGGATGCACTCCGGCGCAGTTCATTATCGAACGCCGAATGATGAAGGCTATGCTGATGCTGTCCGCCGAACCCCTGATGACGAAGGAAGTGGCCTACGCTCTCGGCTACGATAACCTGTCCTATTTCTCGCGTCTCTTCAAACGCCATACCGGACTCACGCCGAGCGCTTACCGGGAACGGTTTAATAATTCAACTTTCGCGGGCGAAAGTTAAGGGTCGTCAGCAGGGCCAGATGGGGCGGCGCACGGGAGAAAACGGGGGGCGCAGCGTAGCGCCGAGCACGCGGATGCCGGCGAGGGCGGCGGCGGCCCGCTCGCGCCATATGGCCGACGCCTCGGGAACGATCACCTCCGTACGGTCGGCCATGACGGCGGCCACGAGATACTCATGGATCCTCTCCCTTACGATACCAACCGAAGAGGGAGGAAACGGAAAGAGGAAGCGAAACCTCCACGCCTCGGGACGCAAGAGACTGTTGGTAGAGGGATTTTCCTTTTCCTGATGGAATATCCTCGATCCCTCCCGTCGGATTTCCGCCACTTTCAGCGCGAGGATTCTCCAGACGCGGTCGTCGTTTCCCGCCTCGCAGATGTCGGCCATCTGATGCCGCCGGTGGCGGTCGAGCCCGGAATGAAGCTCCTGCTCAAGCCATGCGGCGCTCCTTATGTCGGCGATCACCTCATTCGATATAATGCTTAATTCCATGTTAGTCTTAAGTCTTAAGTCTTGAGTCTTAAGAGGCTACGCAGTTAAGACTTTAATATTTAATCTTTAATCTTTTATCTTTAATCTTTAATCTTTAGTCTCCGGGGTGCGCGAGGGCTTCCGGCGCTTGCAGAGCGATTCGCGGAGCATCTCCAGCGCCTCTTCAGCAAGGCGTGAGTAATCTTCCGTGTCGGTCTTGTTGGTGATCATAAACCATTCGGAAGTTACGAATGCCACTATATACTGGTGGATCGAGGCCACGATGGATTCGGTCGCGGCGTTGTTGAAGTTGGCCGGCATCTCGAGAGAGAGCTCTACGGCGGTCAATTCCGTATGCAGGGCGTTGTCGCCCTCGGTGGCAGTTGCCTTAAGCACCTCCGAGAGCTCGCTCTTCACTTTCGATATGGCATTGCGGATGCTGCGCATGATCTGGTTGATGTTCTCGTCGTCGTTGTTGGCCTGCATCAGCGCCACCTGACGGTAGTTCTTGCCGTCGCTTCTGCTCCGGCCTGTAAGGTAGGTCTTGTTCTGGATATCGTAGACCAGTTCCTGGATATCAATCGTTACGGTAATAAGCATGGTTGTTAAGTTTCGTACCGAAACTTAAAGGTTAAAGGGTTAATTGGGAATTGAGCAGGGAGTCTCGGAGAGCGGAGCTCGCAATCTTAAGACTTAAGACTGAAGACTGAAGACTGAAGACTGAAGACTGAAGACTGAAGACTTAAGACTTAAATCTTTCTCACCGGTGCCGGGTTATGGTAGAGGATGCTCTGCAGCTGCAGGGCGTAGTCGTCGCGTCGGGAGAAGGATCCCTGCGCCCGTTGCGGACTGACTATTTCCTGCCAGAGTCCAAGCACATGGCATGTGAGCATGTTCTCGAGTGTCTTCTCAAGGTTTGACGCTTCCGGCCCCTCGGTTGTGTTGACCGTCATCGAGAGAGAGTCGTCGGTGTTGGAGACGCGCCTGAGGAAGGGGCGGCAGATGTCTACGGCGTGCATGGCGGCTTCGTCGAAAAAGGAGTGGAAGAGAGCGCTGTCGGCTTCCGACAGCGCGAGGCGGGCGTAGTCGTTGTCTTCGGGACTGCGGGTGCCCTGCCATTCAGTGCGCCGCGCCACCTGGCAGAATACCGCCTTTCGTTTGATCTCGATATTTGTTTCCATATAGCAACTTGGTTGTTTTACGCCTGCAAAATTAACATCATCCCAATAGTCCCACCCCTTATCCATAGCAAACTTGGTTCTTTCCTAATTTAGTTGAAAGCTAAGCTAGCCATAATCATTTTTACCTTTAGAAGATCCAGCTTAGCCCTT
>JAIDTS010000081.1 GCA_029060585.1 Muribaculaceae bacterium | reverse complement strand
CTCACAGGGATGCCACAGTCGCCGACCGCGTGATCAACCTCTATGACGGCCAGATTGTCGATAACCTTCAAATGATCTAAGCTATGTTTAAATTCTTTACTTCCGACCTTCGTCGGAATTTCATAAAGATACTCTGTCTCTCCGTTGGTCTTGCGGTTGGATTCTTGCTTGTGGCGAAAATCTATTTCGAGCAGAGCTATGATTCTTTCTTTCCTGACATAGAGCGTATCTATCGTATCACCGAAAGCACGGCAACCAACGGAGAATATAAGGAACATCAGTATACTCCAGGAGGGTCTGCACCTGAACTTCAGCGTCATATCCCACAGATTGAAAAAGCAACAAGATTCACTTCACTTACCAACGGCGATCCTGTTTTGAAACTGGAGGATGGCCGAAAGATTAGCGTGAAAAACGTTACGCTGGCAGACACATGCTGTTTTGACGTATTGAAGACTCAAATTTTGGTGTGCTATCACCATGAAGTACTTGCTGTTGAGGACCATGTGATGATACCGCGTTCGTTGGCGGAGAAAATTGGGGGTGATGTAATAGGTCAAAGGCTTTCTGTAGTAGATTGGGGAGATTCCTTTAAAATGACGGTCGGAGGAGTCTACGAAGATTATCCATTGAATTCCACGAGGGGAAATGCCGTATTCCTGTCTATGCGGACCATAGGAAAATTCATGTGGGAAGGGAGTTGTGATAACTTGATTGGAAATGACAGATATACAAGTTATGTGCTTCTTGCGGATGGTGCGGATCCTGAAGAGGTGAGCGCTCTGATGGTAGAGCATCTGAAGACTGTGATTGAGGAGGAGGCTTTCACTCTGCATGACTTCAGAATGTGGGTTCGTCCGATGGCCGGATCCTATAGCAAACAGGATGGAGTGAAGACAATGTCGTGGATGCTTGGAATATTGGCTGTGGTGATGCTGATGTGCGCCGGATTAAACTATCTGCTCATTGTGATAGGACAACTGGCGCTTCGGGGAAAGGAGATGGCAATACGCAAGTGTTTTGGAACCGGAAGACGGTCCATATTCATTATGGTCATGTCGGAGAGTCTTTTCTTTCTTATCGTATCCATGGGCCTTGCTGTTCTTTTGGCTTTCAGTTTCTCTGACCTGTGCAAGGATCTGTTGGGATATTCTCCGAAGGAGCTGTTCTCAACAGGAAGAGTATGGATTGTTGAAGGTCTTGTGTGCTTGGGATTGCTTATTGTCACTGGTGTCATTCCATCTGCAATCTATTGTCGCACTCCTGTGGCTCATGCATTCCGTCCGGCGGCTCATGGGCGTAAGGGATGGAAACTTGTTTTGATGGCAGTTCAGTTTTTAGCTACAGGTATGGTGATGTGTCTGTTAGTGTTGATAGGGCGGCAATACAGAATGATTGGAAATATTGATATAGGACTCGAATATGAAGATGTTGCGTTGTTCTATCGCAATCCGATGTCGGATGAAAACACAAGGACTGTAATGAACGAGCTTAAGAAACTTCCCTTTGTAGAAGGAGTGGCGACTGCTGATCTTGAACCGACCGACTGGGCGAGTGGCAACAATATATGGACTGAAGGAAAAGAAGGAGATGAAGTCAATGTCGCAGATATGGAATGGAATAACCCGGAGCTGTTCGAAGTCTTAGGAATGCGTTTCGTGCAGGGAGGAAATTTCAGCGAGAATGCAGATTCGACTGTCAATGAAGTGATAGTTGAAGAGAGGATGGTAAAGTTGCTTCAGAAATACTTCGGAGAGAAGGATGACGACATAATAGGAAAAACGTTCTATATTACCGGGCATGGGATAGAAGGAGGCTTGTTGAATACGATTGTAGGAGTGGTGGAAAATCTGCGCCGTGGAGGATTTGAAAATGAAAGTTCAGACAATAGGACTGCGGTATTCTTCCCTTCGGGCAAGATCAGGGATAACGTTTTCATAAGATTTACGGAACTTACTCCTGAGAATCTTACAGCAGCCCAGAAAGTGCTCGATTCGATAAATGACGGTGACGAGATCTACATCACTCCCTACAAAATGAGGATTGTGGCGAAACGGAGCGGTATCAAGAAGTTCGGGATATCGGTGATGGTAGTAGGCATTGCCATCATACTGATTGCTCTAATTGGACTGATTGGATATGTAGCGGATGAGGTTAACCGGCGTGCTAAGGAGATTGCCATAAGAAAAGTTAACGGTACTTCGGCCCCAAAGATAGTGAGGCTTTTCTGTGTCGATGTGATGAAGGTTGCTCTTCCATCGCTTATAGCCGGTGGTGCTTTGGCAATGGTAGTGGGCCAGCGTTGGCTGTCGCAGTTCACCGACCGTGTCTCTCTCTCTCCGTTGAGTATGATCGCCTGTCTGTTGTTCCTGCTTTTGTTGATTATGGGAGTAGTAATGGTCAATACTCTCCGCGTAGCACGAAGCAATCCGGTAGATCATCTACGCTCTGAATAGAAATATGGTCCCACTCATAAGTGGGGCCTATTTTTGTAGTTTTTCGATTATCCGGCCATCCATTAGTCATTAGTATATATTCCAAGTCGCAAAGTTTGCTAAAAAGTAGATAAGTCATACTTTTTATAGATTTTTTTGAAATATTGAAAAAATGTGCTAATTTTGCATTGCAGATGAAAACGCAGAAGCCTTAAGAGGGCTGGTGTGTGTTCAATAATTAGAATAAGTGTTTACTCGAGGCTCATTCTTGATAAACTAAAAGCTATAAAAATCATAAATAAAATTACTTCATGCGAAAAAAAGTATTACTTTCATGCGTAGCTCTTGCCGCTATGGGATTGGCAAGCTGCTCAACAGTCACTTCTCAGTCTGGAGTTGGAGTGATTTACACTGGAGTTTCAGAAGGTCAGATGGTAACATCGAATCAGCTTGGCTCAAAGGTAGGTACAGGAAGCACAATTGGTGTCCTCGGCCTCGTTAGCGTTGGTG
>JAIDTS010000080.1 GCA_029060585.1 Muribaculaceae bacterium | reverse complement strand
CTTACCTCCTTCGGTTCCTCGAAGCGGTAGCAGACGTTTTCCGTCGTTCCCTGACGCAGCCACCAGTAGTGGTAGGGCTTCGATGTGTCCGCGCTTGACTTCGGTTCCCACTGGTCGTTGTAGCCCCATGCCCAGTTGAGATTGGATGTGGCGGCAGGTGCGTCGCTTGTCAGCTCGGTCGGCTCGCTATACATCTGGGCTGCGCTCGCAAGAGTGGGAGAGGGGACTGCTGTGGCGTGTTCCTTTGCTGAAGGAATCCAAACCGCCATCTGGTCGGCGCCGCGGTTGTTCCAGGTGCAGTAGGGGATGGCCTTCAGTGTGGCATCTTCCTCGCTGCCGTCAGCCTTCACTTTCTTGCCGTTGGCGGTGAGGGTCATCACTCCGTTGAGGAGTCCGGCCTCATAGTTTTCGGTGAATTTTGCACCGTCGGGGAGATATTTGTTGAATACGATGCTGTCGTTCTGGTCCTGACCTTCAAGGCAGAACATCACAGGTCCGCGCTGGATGGCGAGCTTGCCGCGGTCATCTGCCACGAGATCGTTGGCTTTCACTTGCTTTACGTCCATAGGAAGCGAAAGCTCCACCTTATCGCCCTTCTTCCACTGGCGCTTCACGGTGGCATAACCGTTGCCGGTCATCACGTCGGCTTTCTTGCCGTTGACTTTCACTTCATATTTAGCGGATGGCTTAGTGGTGAAGCTGTAGAGGTCGGTTGGCACCGGAGCGTCTTCCGCCCAGCCCGGTATGCGGAGACGGAGGGCGAATTCGGATTCGTTCTCAGGCTCTACGGTGAAGGTTACATTGCCGTTCCAGGGATATTCTGTCGTCTGGGCGAGTTTAAGCTTATTATTATCGGTCTCTATGTCGGCTGTGCTCTGTATATAGAGGTTTACGAGCACGTCGTCTCCCTGCGTGGCATACATATACTGCGGTACGCTTGCCATGAAACGTGTCACATTGCCGGGACAGCAGGCGCATCCGAACCACTCCTGACGTTCGTGCTGACCCATGCTCTCAAGGGGATTGTCGTAGAAGAATTTGTCGCCTGAAAGCGAGACTCCCGAAGGAACACCGTTGTAGAGAGCGCGCTCGTAGACGTCGGCGTATTTGGCGTCGCCCGTGGCGAGGAACATTCTGTAATTCCAATATACATTGGCGATTGCGGCGCATGTCTCGCAGTAGGCGGTGTGGTTATTAAGCTCGTATTCCGGACCGAAGCCCTCGCCCTGCGCGCGGCTTCCGATGCCGCCGGTGATATAGAGTTTCTTAGATGCCATGTTGTCCCATATACGGTTGATGGCGGTGAAGTATGCGCTGTCCTGGGCAAGGGCGGCATAATCGGCTACGCCTGAATAGAGGTATCCGGCGCGTACTGCATGGCCGACGATCTCTTCCTGATCAAGAATAGGCATATGGTCCTGGGAATATTGACTCGGTTTGCGGCCGTTGGTCAGTCTTCCGGTCTCCTCTACGAAGTATCCTGCCTGATCAAGGTATTTCTTATCGCCGGTCACCTTATATAGCTTCGCGAGGGCCATCTCGATGATCGGATGTCCTGAGGGATACTTTATCTGGTCTTCTCCATAGCCGAAGGTCTTGCATACGAGGTCGGCGTTCTTGATGGCGACCTCGAGAAGCGAGCGTTTGCCTGTTGCGAGATAGTGTGCCACTGCTGCCTCATAGAGATGCCCGGAGTTGTAGAGCTCATGGCTGTTGATCTTCTCCCAGCGGTGAGTGCCCCACCAGCCTGAAAGGCGCTCGCACTTGTTGGTGACGCAGGTGGTAAGGTATCCGTCAGGCTCCTGTGCCGCTGCGATCAGGTTGATGACGCTGTCGAGATATGCGTCGAGCTTCGGGTCGTATTCTACTGCGAGGGAATATGAAGCACCCTCTATCACCTTATAGGGATCCGTGTCATCGAATGAGAAGTCACCGCGGTGCTCTCCCTTCTTCAGACCTCCTGCGATAGCGAAATTGTCGAAGCGTCCGTTCTTCTC
>JAIDTS010000008.1 GCA_029060585.1 Muribaculaceae bacterium | reverse complement strand
GCCGATATCGCCGACCCGAAGATTATGGAGAGGATTTTCTCCCAATACAAACCGGAATACGTTTTCCATGCGGCGGCTTACAAGCATGTGCCGATGATGGAGGACAATCCGTATGAGAGCATCATCAACAATGTCAACGGCACCCGAATCATCGCCGATCTGGCGGTGAAGTACGGCACCCGCAAGTTTGTGATGGTGTCGACCGACAAGGCCGTCAATCCCACAAACGTAATGGGTTGCTCGAAGCGCATATGCGAAATCTACGTCCAGGCTCTCGACAAGGCGATAAAGGAGGGGAAGGTAAAGGGCGAGACACGATTCGTGACCACTCGCTTCGGCAATGTGCTCGGTTCCAACGGTTCGGTGATTCCGATCTTCCAGGAGCAGATAAGGAAGGGAGGACCGGTGACGGTGACCCATCCGGATATCATCCGATACTTCATGCTGATCCCGGAGGCCTGCAAGCTTGTGATCGAGGCCGGGACGATGGGCAATGGCGGCGAGATCTATGTGTTCGACATGGGCAATCCGGTGCGCATCGCCGACCTTGCCAAGAGAATGATAAGGCTAAGCGGCGCCAAGGACGTAGAGATAAAGTTCACGGGCCTGCGCGACGGTGAGAAGCTCTACGAGGAAGTTCTCAACGACGAGGAGATCACCTTGCCTACGTTCCATCCCAAGATAAAGGTGGCTAAGGTGAGAGAATATGAGTTTTCCGACGTCGAGGCGCGCATCGGCGAACTGATAGTGACGGCCGACGATAGCGACGACATGCAGATCGTGGCCCGAATGAAAGGCATTGTGCCCGAATTCAAGTCGCAGCACTCGAAATACGAAGCCCTGGACAAATAATCATGGCGGCTTGTCCGCAATCTTAAGACTGAAGACTAAAGACTGAAGACTAAAACAATGATAACACTGATAATAATACTGGTGATGCTGGCAGTAGTGCTGGCGATAGCTCTGGCCGTCTCGCTCCGGGGAGGCCGCGAGGCTGGCGACGATGACCGCGACTTCCGCGACCAGGACGGCAACCATGTCTACTACGACGAATCGATCATAGAGAAGAAGCGCTTCAGCCGCCTCCACCCAAAGGAGGCCGCCCGGACTTTCCGTCGACTCTTCCGCAAGCAATAATTCTTTAACCCTTAACCTTATAACCCTTTAACCCCATAACCCTTGGCTTTCGCAAAGAGAAAGTCAAATAAAAAAATATAAAAAAAGTTGCTGAAAAATTTGCAAGGTTCGAAAAAAGGTTGTAACTTTGCACTCGCAATCGGGCGATTAGCTCAGCTGGTTTAGAGCGTCTGCCTTACAAGCAGAGGGTCTGCGGTTCGAAT
>JAIDTS010000079.1 GCA_029060585.1 Muribaculaceae bacterium | reverse complement strand
ACCTTTGTGCCCGGTTTTACGCTCGACATTGTAGTCGGATCCAGTTCGGCGCCGTGGCTTGTCCCGAAGCCCCAGTATCCGTAGACGCGGCCGTCATCATCTACGAAGACCGCCGGGTCGAACCCGAACGGACCGTCACACACGTCAGGATTGTTCTTGTCCCAGTTGATAACCTCGAAAGGTCCGTCCGGACGCTTCGATTTCGCCACTTGTCCGTTCCTTCCTCCGCGCTGGTTGTTGGGGTAGAGGTAATATTCCTTGCTTCCGTCCG
This sequence comes from Muribaculaceae bacterium, assembly GCA_029060585.1. The sequence continues at coordinate 5,164 of JAIDTS010000079.1, read as the reverse complement.
GCAGTGTCTTGACCGCCACGTCCGGGGCGAAGAGCACGTCGGCCGGCTGCGCGTTTCCGTTGCCGTCCTTGTCGCTCTTGAAGATGATGCCGTCATAGCGCCAGTTGTTGAGTGAGTCCGGCGATGCCGACCACACTACGAGGTCCGTGCCGCAATACATATGGCGCAGCATGTCGTGGCTGCCGTAGATATACACACGCTGCTTACCCGGCTGGTCCGGATCATCGAATAGATACGGCTCACCGTCAGGTATATGTTCCCAGAGTGGCAGATAAGGATTCATTCCAAATGCGCTGCTCCCCAAAGCCACCGCAATCCCCAAAACTATTCTCTTCATTTATATTAAATCTTTTATCTAATTATTATATAGCCCTTCTGTATCTCATGCTATCGCGAGCCCTCCGCCCCTCTGCGTGAGACTTTTCTGTATATGCGAAAGGTATTTAAAGTAAGCTTTTCAGCTTCTCCGAGTCCGATTTCCTCGATACCAGTATCCCCTCCGGCGACACGACAATCACTACGTCCTCCAGCCCGAGCCCCAACACCGGGATCCCCAGCTCGTTGACGATATGCGTGTTCTTGCAGTCATGCAGTCTCGCAGCCCCTTCAGTCGTCGAGGGAAGCTTCTCAGTCAGCGTGTTCCATGTGCCGAGGTCGCGCCATTCGCCGGTGTATGGGAGCACTCCGACCGACTTCGCCTTCTCCACTACCTCGTAGTCGAAGCTTATCTTCGGGAACTGCTCGTAGTCGGCATGTATCTGCTTGAAGTCTTTCCCGGGCATGTATTTCTCCACTATCTCCATCAGGTATCCCAATCGGAAGGCGAAGACTCCGCCGTTCCATAGCGCACCTTCGGCAAGAAGTTTCTCTGCTGTGGCTACGTCCGGCTTCTCCGTGAATCGCGCTACCGGCATTGCCTTGCCGTCTGTCTTCGCGCCTTTCTCCGGGACGATATAGCCGAATTTCTCGGATGGATAAGTAGGAGTGATTCCCATCAGTATCAGTTCTGCATCGCCTCGCTTCACGGCTTCAGCCATCCGGCATACAGTCTCAAAGTACGTGTCGTCGGCATATGTGTCGCACGGCATCACGATTACGGGTTCGTCCGCAGCCGTACCCTCGGAAGCGAGATAGGAGCAGGAGAGGGCTATCGCCGGGAAGGTGTCGCGACGGCACGGCTCTGTCACTATGCCGATGCTCTTCCCGAGCTGGTCTTTGACATATCCGGCCTGTGCCTCGCCCGTAGCCACTACGATGCCGTCTGCATTGCCCGTGGCTTCGATCTGGCGCACCACCCGCTGGATCATTGATTCCTTCCTGCCGTCCGGCGACTCAAGCACCTGCAGGAACTGTTTCGAACGGACATCGTTGGAGAGGGGCCAGAGCCTCTTCCCCGATCCCCCGGAAAGCAGTATTATCTTCATATATTTATTTTGTTTTTGTTTATTAATTCGCAAAGATACATAAAAATTCCCATCTTTTTTATTATCTTTGCAAAAAATCCGTTTTTATCTTCACATGCACTGTTTGTTCCGGTGTGAGAGACTCTGGCTCGGCTGCTGTGGTGGCAGTGGATTGTGATGCGAACGAAGTGAGTATAATTCCATGTAAAATGAAAAAAATACTGATATTCCTCCTCTCACTCATATTTCCACTGGCCTCCCTCGCCGCCCGCGACCGAGCCTCCGAGGCCCTGCTCGAACGCGTAGCACCCGGCTCCAAGGGGCGCATCTCGTTTGAGCTGCAGAAATCTGACAGTCCCGACACTGATTTCTTCGAGATTACCATGAAAAACGGCCGTCCCCATATCGTCGGCAACAACTCCGTCTCAGTGGCCACCGGCCTCAACTGGTATCTCAAGCATTTCTGCGGCATCAACTTGACGTGGAACAATATGCAGACCCGCCTCCCAGACGTCCTCCCCGTAGTCTCGGAACCCGTCCGCAAGGAGACTCCTCTCACGATGCGCTACGATTTCAACTATTGCACCTTCTCCTATTCCATGCCATTCTGGGACTGGAACCGCTGGGAGAAGGAAATCGACTGGATGGCGCTCCACGGCATCAACATGCCCCTCGCTATCGTCGGTATGGAATCGGCATGGCGCAATATGCTCCTCCGTCTCGGCTATTCCGAAAAAGAAATCGGGGAGTTCATAGCTGGTCCCGCCTTCCTTGCTTGGTGGGCGATGAACAATCTCGAAGGATGGGGTGGCCCCCTCCCCGAATCATGGTATGCCCGTCAGCAGCAGCTCCAGAAGAAAATTCTCGCTCGCATGAAGTCGCTTGGCATGACTCCGGTCCTTCCGGGCTATTGCGGAATGATGCCCCACGATGCTGCCTCCCGTCTTGGCCTCGACGTTGTCGAGGGTGACGCATGGAATGGATACGTACGACCCTCCAACCTTCTCCCGACCGATCCAAAGTTTGACGAGATAGCCGATATCTACTACGACGAACTCACAAAACTCTATGGTAAGGCGCAATATTACTCGATGGATCCATTCCATGAGATGAACGACGTGGATGTCGACTACGGTGAGGCCGGCTCCAAACTGATGAAGGCGATGAAGCGTTGCAATCCCGATGCGAGATGGGTGATCCAGGGATGGACTGAGAATCCCCGTCCGAAGATGCTCGAGGCTCTCGAGCCCGGCGAGCTTGTTATCCTCGACCTCTTCTCGGAATGCCGCCCGATGTGGGGCATTCCCTCGGTCTGGCGTCGCGATGAGGGCTACGGCGACCACACCTGGCTCTTCTGTATGCTCGAGAATTTCGGCGCCAACGTAGGACTCCATGGCCGCATGGACCAGCTCCTCGATAATTTCCGCCAGACAAAGTCCAATCCCCTCGCCCGTAATATGAAAGGTATGGGCCTGACGATGGAAGGTTCCGGCAATAATCCGGTGATGTTCGAACTTATGTGTGAGCTTCCGTGGCTCGGCGACAGCATCCCTACTAAGGAGGAGTGGCTCGACGGCTATGTTAAGGCGCGTTATGGTGTCGACGATCCCGATATCCGGGCAGCCTGGAGGATTCTCGCCGACGGCATCTACAACTGTCCGCTCGGCAACAACCAGCAGGGCCCCCACGAGAGCATATTCTGCGGTCGTCCCTCACTCAATAATTTCCAGGTGAAGTCCTGGTCGAAGATGCGAAACTACTACGATCCCGCTTCCACTCTGGAGGCTGCCCGCCTCATGGCGAAGGCAGCAGACCGTATGCGCGGCAACGACAACTACGAGTATGACCTCGTGGATTTCACACGCCAGGCTCTCGCCGATCAGGGACGCCGGCAGTATCAGCGCGCGATGTCCGACTATCGTACTTTTTCGCGTAAGGATTTCGCCGAATCTTCGAAGAAGTTCCTTGATATGCTTCTGATGCAGGACCGCTTGCTTGGCTCCCGACCCGAGTTCCGCCTCGGCACATGGACGGAGGCGGCCCGTGCCGCCGGCACGACTCCTGCCGAGAAGGATCAGTATGAATGGAACGCTCGCACGCAGATCACTACCTGGGGCAACCGCGAGTGTGCCGATAAAGGTGGTCTCCGCGACTATGCGAATAAGGAGTGGAACGGCCTGCTGCGCGATTTCTACTATCCACGGTGGAAGGCATGGATGGATGCCCTTGCAGATCAGATGGAGGAGGATGCCGGCCCACGTCCCGACGCTCTCGGGGGAGGCCCGAATGCCAACAAGACATCTTCCGAACTCTTCGCGATGGCCCTACCCTCAGCTCCGGTCATCGACTGGTACGCTATGGAGGAGCCCTGGACCCTGAGGAAAGGCGGCTATACTTCCGCCCCTGAAGGCGACCCCATATCCCTCTCTCTCGAGGTCCTCGACTTCCTTGGTAACGCGCATAATTAAAAGAGCCGTCAAATATAACGCTTGTCAGCTCGGAGAGCTGATATTGTCCCGAACCCCAGGCTTCAGCCTGGGGACTCATGAAAAAGCTCAGTAGCCTCGGAGAGGCGATTTGTAATTGGTGCTTGTAATTATGAACTATGAATTAAGCATTAAATACTTGAAGGGTGTCGGCGAGGCAAGGGCGAAGCTCCTTGCCTCCGAACTCGGCATACATACCTGTGCCGACCTCCTTATGTATTTCCCTGCCAGACATGTCGACCGCTCGCGCTTCTACCGTATACGCGACCTCTATGGCACGGAGATGCCCCACATCCAGCTCAAGGGTCAGTTCATAAATTTCAATACGGAGGGGGAGGGCCGCAAGCAACGTCTGACCGCTACCTTCACCGACGGCGACCGCCTTTGTCAGGTGACGTGGTTTGCCAAGATTCAGACCATCGCTAATATGTACCGCCCCGGAGTGGTATATGTCCTGTTCGGAAAACCCTCGTTCAAATATAATTCATGGCAGTTCGTACATCCCGAGATCGAGGTGTTCGACCCTGAGCGCCCTCCCCAGGGCCTGCGTGGAATCTACGGTCTTACGGATACCCTCCGCAAACGCGGATTCACGACCCGGCTTTTCCAGACGCTGACCTCAAACCTCCTTGAGTCGTTGCCCGTTGGGTCTATTCCTGAGACTCTTCCGGCTGAAGTATTGGCTGAGCGCCATCTGATGCCTCTCGACGAGGCGCTGCGCAATATGCACCGTCCTTCCTCTCTCCAGGCTCTTCAGAAGGCTACGGAGCGTATGAAGTTTGAGGAACTTTTCTATCTTGAGCTCCACATCCTTGAGTTCTCACGCCGCCGCAATCTGCAGCTGCAGGGGCATGTCTTCACGAAGGTCGGCCCTCTCTTCAATAAGTTCTATTCGGAAGTGGTGCCGTTCCCTCTCACCGGTGCCCAGAAACGCGTTCTTAAGGAGATCCGTGAGGATATGCGCACCGGCCGGCAGATGAACCGCCTGCTTCAGGGCGATGTAGGTAGTGGCAAGACACTCGTGGCCTTCATGACCATGCTCCTTGCCGTTGATAATGGCAAGCAGGCCGCTATCATGGCGCCGACTGAGATTCTCGCTACCCAGCATGCGGAAGCCCTTGCGAAATGGGCCGAGCCCCTCGGTATTGGAACAGCCCTGCTGACAGGTAGCACCCGCGCCAAGGAACGTCGTCGTATTGCGGAAGGACTCGCCGACGGTTCCATCCACATGCTCGTGGGTACTCATGCCCTGATAGAGGATAACGTTGAGTTCCG
>JAIDTS010000078.1 GCA_029060585.1 Muribaculaceae bacterium | reverse complement strand
TTTCGGTAATAATTTCAAGAGCACGCGAATAATTGCCGTTTTTTATCAAAATTTTGGCAAAACTCTCGGTCAACGACGGTTTTTCGACTTCCTTAAGGTCCTTTTTGGGTCTCACCCGAGGTGCAGGATTCTGACTGAGAAAAGCATCGATCGCACCGAGAGTTGCATCTGCAGGAACCGAAGTGGAGTCGATTTCAGGAACCTCCCGTTCGAGCATATCGGCATAATCAACAACAGGAGGGATCACAGGGACCACCGGCTGAACATCGGCATGAGCATCCTCGACAGAAGAGCCGAATTTCTGAAGGAAAGAATCGATAGTGTCTGAAGTGGAGAGGGTCGGGAGATCGAGAGCGCCATAAAAATCCATAAAATCCTCCGAGGCGTCTCCCAGAATAGCACGAAGCGCATCGGGATCACCGATGCAAGCAGCAATCCTGCGGCGATGAGTCCTGAGCAGTTCAGGATCCCTCACTTTTGAGAGAGCCTCGATATCGGGAATTACATAATATGGAAAGCGGACGATATCCGTCTTTTCTTCTGTCATAGCTTATGAGTTATATGTCTTTAATTATAGAAAGGTCTGAAAGAGGGGCGGTAGGAAACCTCCATTCCATGGGCTACGCAGGAAGAGCATGCTACCAGTTACCAAGAGTTGCGTTGAAAATAAGTTCCACCAGTTCGTCGCATATTTCCTCGCACAGGGCATCCTGCACATCGGTCAGCATGAGCGAACTATCGAACTGCCGATAGGCCGAAAAAGACTGATCGACATCGTTGGAAGAATTGATATGGTCGGTGTACTTCACCTTCACCGTGATTGTAAGACGCGTCTCAGTGGCATATGCATCCGTACCGACAGCCTGCGGGGTCAGAGAGTAACCCGTAATCTCGCCAGTCATCTCGAGATCAGACGTTCCGCTGACTTCCTGCAAACGCGTCTGTCGAGTAATAGTATTCAACAGTTTGTTCTCAAAGGTCTGCTGCAAGGGAGCATAGACGAGCGCAGCCCGGATTGGGAACTCCCCCACATGTATTGTCTTGTAGATATCATAGTTTAGGGCAGAACCGTTGAATTTATAGCTAATAGTGCATCCAGCCAGCAGAATGACTGCCGACACTGCACAAGTGACATATGAAAGTAGACGTCTCATGAAGGAATCGTTGAGTTGTGAGTTTCGGCATCACGAGATGCCGAGATCCTGCATCTTCCGATATAGGGTTCGGAGGGAAATCTGAAGTTCTTCTGCAGCCTGCTTCTTATTACCGCCATGACGGGCAAGCGACTCTTCGATCACTCTACGTTCAGACAGATCAAGAGGGTTAGCGGCTGAAGCGTCGCGCATATTCTCCGGGGCCATCAGCGCCCTTACATCGTGGACCGCGGCTCCCTTTCGGTCAGGAACTCCGTCAGCATCATCGAACCTCTGCTTTAGATGCTCTATTTCATCACGCATAGAGAATAGCATCTGGAATATCATCTTTCGTTCCAACTCACTTGAATCAGCCGATGGAGAGATCATCGGGGTAGACTGCGGATCACGGTTGATCGGCAACGCCTCGAGCAGCTGCCGTCTTGAAATCTCAGATCCTGCCTCGAAAAGAGCAAGCTGATCAATTATATTCTTAAGCTGACGGACGTTGCCGGGCCAGTTGTAGAGCATCATCGCGCGCTTGGCCTCCTCACTGAAAGATATAGGCTTCGTCATATATTTTTCAGCGAAATCAGCGGCAAACTTACGGGCAAGAAGCACTATGTCGTCGCCTCTTTCATGGAGAGGCGGAACGTTGATCACAACCGTAGAAAGACGATAGTAAAGATCCTCACGGAATCGGCCTTCCGCTACGGCTTTAATAAGGTCAACATTTGTGGCCGCTACAATTCGGATATCCGTAGTCTGGACCGTACTGCTTCCGACTTTAAGGAACTCACCTGTCTCAAGCACACGTAACAGACGGGCCTGGGTTGTCAGCGGAAGTTCCGCCACCTCATCAAGAAATATTGTGCCACCATCCGCCTCCTCGAAATAACCCTTGCGTGCTGAAACGGCTCCGGTAAACGACCCTTTCTCATGGCCGAAAAGTTCGCTGTCGATAGTACCCTCCGGTATAGCTCCGCAGTTGACAGCGATATATTTCTTGTGCTTACGCGCTCCGAACTGATGGATTATCTTCGGAAAGAACTCCTTGCCGGATCCTGACGGTCCGGTGACAAGCACAGACAAATCAATAGGGGCGACCGTCACCGCCCTCTTGATAGCCTCAATGAGAGCAGGAGAATCGCCTATGATCGACAAGCGCTGCTTAACGCGGAGAATTTCTTCGGGTATTTCTGACTTAGACATTACATTGTTATATCTTTTCGTTATACAGGGAGGGGGCGTTTAAAACCGCCCTTCCATGGGCTACGCTGTGTCAATGGCAACCGCATGAATCACCACAGCCGCAGCCTTGGCCAGCATTATCTTCCTTGGAGCAACCGCAACCCTCGTCGCAGCCGCCATGGTGGGAGCAACCGCAACCACAGGCATGCTTCGGATGAAGTTCTTCCTCCGTAGCGTCGCGAACCTCTATGATTTCTCCATCGAAATCCACTGTTTTTCCGGCAAAGGGATGATTGAAATCCATCTGCACAGATTCGGGAGTAACCTTGACAACGCGTCCGGATACGATTTCTCCGGTATTGGTCATCATATCAAGAACACCACCCTCCTTCACCTCTACAGCCATCTTGCCGTCGCGCATGAAAGCATCGATAGGAACCTGCAACACGTTATCCTCGCTTCTCGGGCCAAAAGCCACCTCCGGAGGGAGAGTCACAGAGAAGCGGTCGCCCTTGCCGAGACCCTTTATAGTGGCAAGAAGGCCGGGGATTATTTCCTGAGAGACGCCATAGACCATCACGTCAGGAGCTGAGGGTTTCGCCTCAAAAAGTATTTCGCCGGTCTCGGCGTCTTTTACTGTATATGCGAATGCGACAAATTTGCC
>JAIDTS010000077.1 GCA_029060585.1 Muribaculaceae bacterium | reverse complement strand
TTAGGCTTTTCATACGTCGGGAAGCACGACAAGGACGAGCAGATAAAGGTGACTCCTTCAGGTAGTCTCGTGCCTGATCCGACTCCCGGCTACAACTACTACCTCCACTTCCCGCAGACTATCGCTGCATTTGACGGAAGGGTCAAGGTGAGGGCCAACGACTTCAACTTCCTTCTGGAATACGCCACTAAGAACAACGACCCCAACTCGCTCAACAACTTCACCTACCGGCGAGGACAGGCGGTATTGCTTTCAGGCACATACTCCAAAAGCGGCTTCTCGGCCCTTCTCCAGGCCAAAAGGAGCGATAACATGGATTTCCGCTCAAAAAGGGTGATCGACTCTGAATACATGCTCAGCTCGACAGTCAATCATCTGCCGGCATTCACGCTAACGCAGACCTTCGCGCTGGCTGCAATGTATCCCTATGCGACCCAGGCCGACGGTGAATGGGCGTTCCAGGCCGACCTGCGCTACCTATTCAAGAAAAAGACACCGCTTGGAGGCAAGTATGGCACCAACATACGCCTGAGCGCAAGTTATATCTCCGGCCTTGACTATAACAAACCGGCTGGAGCCCTATCTTCCGACCGGGAACCGGGCACTAACCAATACAGCTCTCCATTCTGGAAAATAGGCTCGCTCTACTACGCCGACCTCAACTTCGAGCTCAACAAGAAATTGTCGAGGAAGTATCAGATGACTTTCTTCTACATGTTTCAGAAATACAACCAGACCATAGTGGAAGGGCACGGTGGAATGGTGACGAGCAACATCTTCGTATATGAAGGACAGTGGAAGATGGCCAAGAAGACTCAACTCCGCTTCGAGGCGCAGTATCTTCAGACCAAGCAGGACAAGGGAGACTGGATTGCTGGACTTGCGGAGGTTTCGTTCGCGCCACATTGGATGGTGACCTTGACCGACACCTGGAACAGCGCCCGCAACGACAACTACTATTCCTTCCTCGTGACCTACAACCTAAAGGCCAACCGCTTCACTCTGGGCTACGGCCGCGTGAAGGAAGGCTATAACTGCTCGGGCGGCGTATGCCGCTGGGTGCCCGAAACCAAAGGCTTCAACCTAACCTATAACTACACTTTCTGATGAAAGCATCATATCTATCATTAGGACTACTGCTCCTCGCCGGATTCGCCGCAGGATGCGACGATATCAGCGAGGGCGACCGATATATCAAGGTGGAGAAACCGGTGATCGACAATCCGCGTACGCTTCTCATAATGGAGTTTACGGGCAACAACTGCCTCAACTGCCCTACGGGGGCCGCAACTGTGGAACAGATTAAGGAAGACGAGGCTCCCGGAAGGGTGATCTCCGTAGGATTGCACCCCTATGGCAGCCATTTCACGGAACCCACAGTATCGCTACACACACCTTCTAAAAAACAGGACCTTCGATGCCAGGCGGCCACCGCCCTTTTCGACTATTATCAGCCGAGCGGATTTCCGAGCGCCGTCTTCAACGGATTGAAATCATCCATGTCGGGTTCAACGGGCGACTGGAGCCAGAGGGCTTCCGAGGCGTTGACCGCCACTTCTTACATCACCCTTTCGGCCGAATGTGAATACGACTCCGACTCCAGAGAACTGACTGTAGACTACGAGGTCAACTTTCTCGACGACATCGACAGAAAGCTCAACCTGACGGTATGGCTCGTAGAAAACAAGATAATGGGCACCCAGACCATGCCTGACGGAAAGCCGAACCTGAACTACGAGCACAACCATGTGCTCCGCGCGTCGCTCAATGGAGACTGGGGGGTAGAGCTCGGATCTAAATTCGAGGCCGGCAGCTCTCTCACAGGCACTGCATCTATGACGTTGAGTGAGGAATGGAACGCCGACAACTGCGACGTTGTAGTCTATGTCTACCGCGACGACAACAAGGAAGTGGAGCAGGCCATGTCTCTAAGTATTTAGTAACAAGAAAAGTATATAGCATTAAGAATTTTTCAGACGCGATATGAGACGACTTACGCTTACAATCATCACGGCAGTATTCGCCGCGATTCTCGCCATCTCGGGATTCTGCGCAGATGCCGTGAAATGGGATATAAAACTCGTAGGAGACGGAACCGACTCTCCCTCTGTAGTGGCTACAGCGACCATCGATCCGGGCTACCACCTCTATTCCATCGATAATCCGGCCGGAGGTTCCAATCCGCTCGTATTCTATTTCGACACGAAAGGTTGCGAGACGGTGGGAACTCCGACTGCCGACCACGCCTACACGAAGGAATTCGACGATACTTTTGAGGTTGACCAGCACTTCTACACCAATAAGGTCACCTTCACTCAGAAACTCAAGCCGACAGCTGACAGCTATTCGGTAGACGTTGAGATAAAGGGCCAAGCCTGCAACGACACCGGCTGCACACAGGTCTACGGAGCCAAGAGCCTCTCAGGAAAGGCTCCGGCATCCGCAGCGGCGCCAGTCAGCGAACTTTCCGAACCTAAAGAAGAGGCTACTACCGAAGAGAAAGCAGAGGCAATAGCAGAAGCAGTAGACTCTCTTCATCAGGCCGACGGGCCGCTCGTGCCTGGAGTGCTGACCAACGGCGATGTGACGAAAGAAGGATGGTGGACCAACGTAGAGGCCGAGCTGCGCTCTTTCGAGGCAGACACGCCCGAAGCCTCGAGCAGCCTGCTCTACATATTTATAGCTGGTTTTCTGGGCGGCCTCATAGCCCTCGTGACCCCATGCGTTTGGCCGATGATTCCTATGACCGTATCCTTCTTCCTTAAGCAGAACAAGAAGAGCAGAAGGAAGGCAATCAGCGCCGCCGCTACCTACGGAGGCTCGATTATCGTCATCTACGTGCTGCTGGGGCTGGCCGTCACGATAATCTTTGGAGCGTCGGCCCTCAACAATCTCGCTACCAACGCCATCTTCAACATCATCTTCTTCCTGCTTCTGGTGGTATTCGCCATCAGCTTCATGGGAGGCTTCGAGCTTACCCTTCCAGCAAGCTGGACCAACAAGATGGACTCTAAGGTAGACGCCACCACAGGCATGCTTTCGATCTTCTTCATGGCGTTCACGCTGGTGCTGGTATCGTTCAGCTGCACAGGCCCGATCATCGGTACCCTGCTCGTGGAAGCCGCTTCGACAAGCAATTTCGTCTCCCCGGCGGTAGGCATGTTCGGCTTCGCGCTTGCCCTTGCCCTCCCCTTCACTCTCTTCGCGATGTTCCCGACGATGCTCAACAGTATGCCGAAAAGTGGCGGCTGGATGAACACCGTGAAGGTTGTGCTCGGATTCCTTGAACTCGCCCTCGCCCTTAAGTTCCTCTCGGTGGCCGACCTGGCATACGGCTGGAGGATTCTGGACCGCGAGGTGTTCGTAAGCCTCTGGATCGTGATCTTCGCCCTTCTCGGAGTTTACCTTCTCGGAAAGATCACATTCCCGCACGACGACAAGGTCGAGAAGACAGGAGTGACGCGCTTCATGCTCGCCTGCATCTCATTTGCCTTCGCAATTTATATGCTCCCCGGCCTCTGGGGAGCCCCGCTCAAGGCCATCAGCGCCTTTGCACCCCCGACATATACACAGGATTTCTCGCTCTATGAAGGCGACGTGCATGCCGTGGTTGACGACTACGAGGAGGGTATGGAGCTTGGGCGCAAGCTCGGCAAGCCGGTAATGCTCGACTTCTCAGGCTACGGCTGCGTCAACTGCCGCAAGATGGAGGCCGCCGTATGGACCGACCCGGAGATCAAGGCAACTATCGACAACGATTATGTGCTCGTGACTCTGATGGTAGACGAGAAGAAGGCGCTTCCGGAGCCAATAAAGGTGACAGAGAAAGACGGAACCCAGCGTACGCTTCGCACCTTCGGCGACAAGTGGAGCTATCTCCAGAGGTCTAAGTTCGGAGCGAATGCCCAGCCATTCCATGTGCTTGTAGACAACGACGGAAAGCCCCTCGCTCCGGCATTCGTATACGAGGAAGACATACCGGGCTACAAGAGATTCCTTAAGCAGGGACTCGACAACTACAAAAGCAAATGATTAATTTCAATGATGAATGATCAATTAAAAAAAGTCACATCATTCCTGACATCAATGACAGCGGCCTGCGCGATGGCGCAGGCCGCTGCCTTAGCCGCGTCTCCTCTTCAGGATGCCTCAACTGCATCCTCCGGCAAACAGACTTATAGTCGCTATCTTCAGTTGGCCGACTCTGCCCGCTACTATATAGGCATGGAAAAATGGAGCGATGCGGCAAGATGCACCCGCGAGGCCATGAGACTCGAACCAGGCAACGTAGGCAATACAATGCTCTTCAGCAACCTCGGGCTCGCGGCCGGGATGGAAGGAAAGATAGGCGAAGCAATGGAATGCTTCGACATAGCCCTGGCAAGGGCTCCGAAAAGCATACCGGTGTTGACGTCGAAAGCAAAGATCCAGCTTCAGGCATCAGATACGGAAGGAGCAAAGGAGACCCTTGATACTATACTCTCTCTCGACAGCGTGGCGGAATGGCCCCTTATGACGAGAGGACTGTTAAGGATGCGAGAAGCCGAATATAGAGGGGCATTCGAAGACTTCACAACCCTGACGAAAAGCCATCCCGACAATTCATGGGGCCCCGGAGGCCTTGCCAAATGCATGGAACTGCAGGGATATCAGTCGGAAGCAGCGGGCTATTACGCCGACGCTATTGCGAAGACATTGCCCGACGACGAAGACCGCGTAGAGTTCCAGTTGGGCCTGATCGAGAACCTCGGGCACACAGGCAAACTTACAGATGCCCTCGACGCTGCAAAGGAGGCTATCAGCGAGCATCCGCATGATGGAAGGCTCTATCTGCTGAGGGGATGGATCAAGAAACTCCTACTTATCTACAGGGAAGCCGAGGCCGATAAAAAGCTTGCCATAGACTACGGCGTTGATTACCAAACCATTGAACGGTTTTTCCCCGAGAAAAGGTGAAAAAAGATATCAACAACCGCGGCAAAAGATATCAACAACTATTTCCGACATCGGAATTTTTTATTAATTTTGCAATCGCAAACAGGGAGCCCCCCTAATGCAAACGCAAACTGCGAATGAAGAAATCAATATAGACCAACTATTCAGAACAGCGACAACGATGGACATACTTCCTCTACATATCGAATATCTGCTTTCGCGCCATGACTGCGTCATAGTGCCGGGTCTCGGGGCATTCATCGCGACCGAGACAGAAGCGAGTATCGATTTCGAGGCCGGGATCATCCGTCCCCGCCGACGCGAGATTAGCTTCAACGGCAGTGTCGTGACTGAAGACGGACTCCTCTCCCATTCCATCGCAAGACGCGAGGGAATCTCATATGAGGATGCCCGCCGTATGCTTTCCCAGCTCGCCGACCGCATGGTATCTGACCTTAACGCAGAGGGAGAGGTATCGGTAGGGATGATAGGAAGGCTCGTCAAAGACGAAGAGGGCCTCATCAGTTTCCTCCCTCGCCACTCGTCAGTGATTGCCGACATCATGCCGGAACTCCGTCTCGCCGAAAACGTCAATGAAAATGACACAGCAGGCATCGAGCATGATGATGCTTCTTCGGTGCCGGTTTCGGAAGAAGAAGACGGAATGCGTACGATTCGCGTCAGAACAGACAGATATGTCTTCACTGTAAGCAAACGGGCCGTCCACGCGGCAGCTATGATAGTGGCTATCCTTACGGTCGGTCTGTCGCTGCTGATACCTATCAATCACGACAACGAACAGAAGGCGTCGGTGATATCCATAGATGATTTCTTCCGTCGGGCCGTACCGGAGATAAAGAAAGCCGAGGCTTCGCCCGAAATCACAGTGGAGGGAAACGACACGATTAATCTTTCAGAGGCTGCGGAGATGCTGTAAAGTGTTCTTTTAAGTCTCAAAATACGATTAAAAGGAAAAAAGTTGCTGAAAAATTTGCACAGTTCAAAAAAAAGCAGTAACTTTGCATCGCAAAAACGGGGAACGCCCCACCAGCAATGCGAAAATAGCTCAGTTGGTAGAGCACGACCTTGCCAAGGTCGGGGTCGCGGGTTCGAGTCCCGTTTTTCGCTCAAA
>JAIDTS010000076.1 GCA_029060585.1 Muribaculaceae bacterium | reverse complement strand
CAGCCGGCGAAATTCTCCAGACCCTCTTCGAGAGCACGTAGCGTATTTACGTCTATATCGTTGGTGGGCTCGTCGAGAAGAAGCACATTGCCCTCTTCCTTCAGGGCCATGGCGAGGTGAAGACGGTTGCGCTCTCCGCCGGAAAGCACACCTATCTTCTTCTCCTGGTCCGCTCCTGTGAAGTTGAACTTCGAGAGATAGGCCCGGGCGTTCATGTCGCGGCCTCCCATGCGGAATGACTCTACACCTTGCGAGATCACCTCGTAGACACTCTTTTCCGGATCAAGATCCTTGTGCGACTGGTCTACATAGGCGATCTTAACAGTCTCACCTACTTCGAAATCGCCGCCATCCTGCTTCTCGAGACCCATGATGAGGCGGAAGAGGGTGGTCTTTCCGGCACCGTTGGGCCCTATCACGCCTACGATGCCGTTGGGAGGAAGCATGAAGTTGAGATCATCGAAGAGGTTCTTCTCGCCGAATGCCTTCGCCACATGGTTGGCGAGAATCACCTTGTTGCCGAGGCGCGGCCCGTTGGGGATGAAAATCTCGAGTTTTTCCTCACGCTGTTTCTGGTCTTCATTGAGAAGGCGGTCGTAGCTTGCCAGACGCGCCTTGCCCTTGGCCTGACGCGCTTTTGGAGCCATGCGCACCCACTCGAGCTCACGCTCGAGAGTCTTGCGTCGCTTGCTGGCCTGCTTCTCCTCCTGCGCCATTCGTTTGGTCTTCTGGTCGAGCCATGAGGAATAGTTGCCTTTCCAGGGTATACCCTCCCCTCGGTCGAGCTCAAGTATCCATCCTGCCACATGGTCGAGGAAGTAGCGGTCGTGGGTGACGGCGATCACCGTTCCGGGATACTGCTGGAGATGCTGCTCGAGCCAGTCTATCGACTCGGCGTCAAGGTGGTTGGTGGGCTCGTCGAGAAGAAGCACGTCAGGCTGCTGCAGGAGCAGACGGCAGAGAGCCACTCGGCGGCGCTCGCCTCCGGAAAGCTGGGAGACGGGCTGATCATCGGGGGGGCAGCGGAGCGCGTCCATGGCGCGCTCGAGCTTGTTGTCGATGTTCCAGGCGTCGGCGGCGTCAAGCTTGTCTTGAAGCTGCGCCTGACGCTCCATAAGCTTATCCATCTTCTCGGGATCCTCGAGCACTTCGGGATCGCAGAAGGCGTTGTTGACCTCCTCGTATTCCGCAAGAAGGTCCATGATGGGCTTCACGCCCTCCTCCACAACCTGACGGACAGTCTTGTCAGGGTCGAGCTTGGGATCCTGCTCCAGGTATCCCACTGAGTAGCCGGGAGAAAAGACCACCTCTCCCTGATAGTTCTTGTCGATGCCGGCTATGATCTTCATCAGCGTTGACTTACCGCTGCCGTTGAGACCGATGATGCCGATCTTAGCGCCGTAGAAGAATGAGAGGTAGATGTTCTTGAGTATCTGTCGCTGGGGAGGAATGACCTTTGACACTCCCACCATTGAGAAAATTATCTTTTTATCGTCTGCCATTATCTTAATTGAGAATTGAGAATTGAGAATTGAGAATTATTTGGTGGCCGATTTCGTGCGGTAGTCGCAGCGCACCTTGCCTTTCGCGATATTATTGAGCTTGGAGCGCACCAGCTGCTTGCGTATGGGAGCGATGTGGTCGGTATAGACCTCACCCTCGAGATGGTCATATTCATGCTGTATGATGCGGCTGAGGAACCCGGTGAACTCCTTCTCGTGCTCCACGAAGTCCTCGTCGAGCCAGTTGAGGCGCACATGTTCGGTTCGCTTCACATTCTCGGAGAGCCCCGGAATGGAAAGACACCCTTCGGGGCGCGAGACGGGATCCATATCCTCGATGACGTCGAGTTCAGGATTTATGAGCACCATTTTTGAATCCTTGCACTCGGGAAAATCCTCGGCGAGCACGCTTCCGTCGAGCACGATCAGGCGGATCGAGCGCCCGATCTGTGGAGCAGCGAGGCCGACGCCTTCGGAATTATACATTGTCTCCCACATGTCGGCGATAAGTTTCTTAAGATCCGGGTATTCGGGAGTGATTTCCTCAGTCTCGGCGCGTAGCACCGGATGTCCGTAAAGGTAGATGGGTAGTAGCATATTTAGTTTTCTGAGTTGTCAAAGTTGTCAGGGTTGTCGGGAAACCCTGTCATGAATTGCGGTAGATTTTCGGAGACACTCCGACGTTTTTCTTGAAATACTTGCCGAAAAACGACTGGGTCGGGAAATTCAGGTTGTCGCTGATCTGCTGCACCGTAAGGTTGGTCGATTTTAGCAGGATCTTGGCTTCAAGAATCAGGAATCGTTCGATCCAGGACGCGGCTGAATATCCGGTCTGGGCCTTGACGGTTCGCGACAGATGCTTGGGAGTGACCCCGAGTTCATCTGCATAATATTCCAGAAAGCGCTCTGTCTTGAACTTATCCTTCACAAGCATGATGAATCTGTCGCTTAGCCGGGCCGCCGAGTCCGAGGATGAGTCGAGCAATTCATAGCACCTGTAGGCATATCTGTAATAGAATGCGATGATGGAATGCTGGAGAGCCTTGAGGAGCTGTGGATTCTTCGTATCGGAGGAGACAAGGTGAAGCGACTCGTAGAGACTCTCGAACTTCGGCAGTATATCCTCGGGAATAATGGCTACGGGATGGCGTGACATGGCGCTCAGATTCTGCATATCGTTGATGTGAAGGAATATGTCCTCTACAAAAAACTTCGACATTACGATGAATGAAGCGGAGAAATCCGAAGATATCGACAGAAGCTGAAGGGTCTCGCCGTTGCGGATGTTGACGATCGCCGGACCCTCGTGGTCGTAGGTGATGAGGTTGTTGCTGAACCTGAACCGCCCCCTGCGCACGAAGATAGAGATGGTGGCTGTCAGTTTCACCGGTTCGGTAAAGGGCGGAAGCAAGGAAGCGGTGATATTGTCGAATATCCAGAAA
>JAIDTS010000075.1 GCA_029060585.1 Muribaculaceae bacterium | reverse complement strand
TTAGCGTGCTCGCCACAACCGCGACGCGAAGCTCCCCAAATCATTGAAACTCTGCCCCTCTGCGCCCTCTGCGTGAGTTATTTAGTGCTTGCGAAAGTTGAGTCATTGTTTATATGACGGTATTTGAAGACGATACCATAAAGCGCCTCTCCGAGCTGCAACTGAAGACTCAAGACTGAAGACTCAAGACTCACTCCGACATATTCTTGATGTAGGGGAGGTCGGGAAGGTCGCCGAAGCCGTAAAAGCGGCGGGCGTTCTCGCCGAGGAAGGCGCGTTTCTCGGCGTCGGTGAGACGGTCGCTCTTGAGCACGAAGTCGTAGCTCATACGGTAGGTGATGGCGGTGATGGTGCGCGGATAGTCGCTGCCCCACATCAGTTTTTCCATACCTACCAGCGAGGCGGCCTCCTTTATGGCGTCGATTGCGCCTTCGAAGGGATAGAACTCGGAGTTGAAGAGCCAGGTGATTCCTCCCGACTCTATCATGACGTTGTCATGGCGCGCCAGTTTTATCTGTTCCTGCCAGCCGGGACAGGTCACCATCCCGAAGTGTCCGACCGCTATCTTGAGGCCGGGACACGCTGCGATTACGTCTTCCATCTCCCCTACCTGGAGGTCGCCGGGAGCGAGGGTGATGGAGAGGATTATTCCCTCGCGTTCCATAAGCCGGAACATATCGAGCATCTCGCCTCGGTTGAGCCATACGCGGTCTTCCTTTCCGAGTGGCAGCCGGTGGGCCGGGATGGCTATTGCCTTGAAACCCCTGCGGATGAGGCGTTCAGCCTCTTGGAGGAATCCGGGATGCAGGTAGTGGCACATCCCGCAGCATAGGAAGCGGTCGGGGAAGCGTGTCTGTACGTCCTCGAGATATTCGTTCTGGTTGCCGTCGATAAATTCCTGGGTGACGACGGCGGCAGCGACCTGCGCGTAGTCCATGTTCGACAGGAACACCTCGGCGCTGTTTCGTCCGTCGATCATAAACGGCGGGAGCATCTGGCGTTCCTCGCCGAAGAAGTCGGCGCGGCCGTTGTTAAGCTGCCTGACGCGGCCCCCGTCGGGCAACTCGGCATACTGTTGCAGCCAAAGATGGCTATGTGCATCAATTATCTTCATAAGTCTTATAAGTCTTATAAGTCTTCAGTCTTAAGTCTTCAGTCTTAAGAGGCTACGCAGTTTAGTCTTCAGTCTTCAGAGGCTACGCAGTTTAGTCTTCAGTCTTCAGAGGCTACGCAGTTTACTCTTCAGTCTTGAGTCTTTAGAATGCGGACAAGCCGCATATATTCATTCTTAATATTGAATTAAAATCATTTAAAAAAAACTAACCAGCGAATCTATTCTAATGTCCAATCTTAAGACCTAAGACTTAAGACTTAAGACTTAAAACTATGAATTGCGCCAGGTGACGCGCTGCTGGGCGCCGATGATGTCGCGGACCTTGGCCACAAGGGCCGCCGGAGCCGGCTCCTCTACATAGGAGATGTTGCGGCGTACGTTGTCGGGATTCGCGGAACTGAAGAGTGTCGTAGCTATGCGCGGATTCTCCACCGAATACTGCACGGCCAGCTTCTCGATCGGATACCCCTCCTCGCGGCAGTATTCGGCCGCCTTCCGGCAGGCCTCCACGAGAGGTGCCGGCGCCGGATGCCAGTCCGGCACCCCTCGGCTCGAGAGAAGCCCCATCGAGAGGGGCGACGCGTTGATCACTCCAATGCCGCGCTCCTCGAAGAAGGGAAGGTAGTCTACAAGCGCATCGTCGTTGAGGCAGTAGTGGCAGAAGTTGAGCACGCTCTCCACCGTTCCCTCGGGAGTGTGCTCGATCACCCACTTGAGGTTTTCGAGCTGCAGGTCGGTGATCCCAACATGGCTCACCAACCCCTTATCCCGAAGTTCTACAAGAGCCGGAAGCGTCTCCTCGGCCACCTGCTGCAGGTCGGCGAACTCAATGTCGTGTACGTTGATGAGGTCGATATGGTCGATACCAAGCCTCTCCATGCTCTCCTCCACGCTCGACTGCGCCCGGCGTCCGGAATAGTCCCACGTGTTGACGCCGTCCTTGCCGTAGCGGCCCACTTTCGTGGAAAGGTAGTATTTCTCACGCGGGATACCGCGGAGCGCCTTGCCGAGCACCGTCTCCGCCTTGTAGTGGCCGTAGTAGGGGGAGACATCGATGAAATTGATGCCACCCTCGATGGCGGCATACACCGCCTCGATGGCCTTTCCTTCGTCTATATCGCGAAACACTCCTCCGAGCGAGGAGGCTCCGAAGCTGAGCTGCGACACCTTCATGCCGGTGCGCCCTATTTCTCTGTATTGCATATATTTTTCAGTGTTTTCTAAGTTTTCAAAGTTTTCAAAGTTTTCAAAGTATTGCTGACCGCTGATCGCTGATAGCTGACCGCTGACCGCTGATCGCTGATAGCTGACCGCTGATAGCTGAAAGCTGAAAGCTGAAAGCTTATTAAAAAAAAGACAAGACG
>JAIDTS010000074.1 GCA_029060585.1 Muribaculaceae bacterium | reverse complement strand
CTGCATGATTTTTTCTTCGGCAGTCATAAGCAGAAAAGCATAATTTATAATGCAAAATGCATAATTATCAATCTATTAAATTATTGCATTAATACATTAATGAAGGTATACGTTTATTTGGTCGGTTAGTCATTAATTATTTATGTATGGATATCTTACATTCCAGAGGAAAAGAGCCTCGCCGGGCATGGACTGTCCTGCGGCACACCGGTCCTTTCTCTCTATGATATCCCTGAATTCGTCTACAGTCATCTTGCCGCGTCCTACATCAACGAGAGTACCTACCACGGCCCTGACCATATTACGCAGAAAGCGGTCGGCACTGATAGTAAAAACGGCATTTGAATCACCTTCCTTATGCCATTCAGCCTTCGTCACCTTACATATATTAGTCTTTGCGTCGCTATGCAGTTTGGCAAACGAGGTAAAGTCGTCAGTCCTAAGGAGAAGTCTTGCAGCCTCATTCATGCGGTCAAGGTCAAGTCTGTGGGAGCAATACCAGCTAAGTGGATAAAAGAACGGTGTCTTCTCAAAAGCGACAAAGTACTTATAAGTGCGTTCGACAGCATCGAACCTCGCATGAGCATCCTCATGAACGGGAACTATATCACGGATTGCAATATCACGACCGACAAGTCTATTGATGGAAACAAGAAGGCGACCCTTGTCAGGAAGATCTCCATCGAAATCAAAATGGACATACATCTCACGGGCATTAACGCCTGTATCGGTGCGTCCGGCCCCGACAATAGACATGGGAGTGCGAAGGGCAGTAGACAGAGCCTTCTCCACCACGCCTTGCACGCTAACTGCGTTTGGCTGGACCTGCCAGCCATGGAATGGAGCTCCCCGATATGCGAGCCTCATGAAATAGCGTCCCATCAGTAACGTTCGAGGTAAGTGATACCGTAGAGCCCCGACTTGTAGATGTTAAGGAACTGTCGCCCTTCCTCCGCGGTAATCTTTCCGGCTTTCATAGACTTGGAAACCCATGTCTCAAGATTTCGAACGAGCTTTTTCGGATTATACTCTACATAATCAAGGACATCCGCAACCGGTTCGCCATCGATCACCTGCTCGATCTCATAACCATCCTTATCGCATGTGATATGCACAGCCGCCGTATCTCCGAAAAGATTGTGCAGGTCGCCGAGAATCTCTTGATAAGCGCCCACGAGGAAAACCCCAATATAATAAGGTTCACCCTGACGAAGCTTATGAACAGGCAAGGAATGGCTAACACCCTGAGGAGCTACAAAACGATTGATCTTACCATCGGAATCGCACGTCACATCCTGAATGGTGCACTCCTGTGTTGGTTTCTCATCAAGCCGGCTGATAGGCATCGTGGGAAACATCTGGTCGATAGCCCAGGTGTCAGGAAGCGACTGGAAAAGGGAGAAATTGCAGAAATACTTCTCGGGCAGCATACGCGCAACCTTACGTAGCTCTTCGGGCGGATGCTTCATGCTCTTTGTAATATCATGAACATCGCGGGCCACGCTCCAGAAGAGTTTCTCGATCTGAGCTCGGGTCTTCAGGTCAAGGAGGCCGAGACTGAAGAGCTCAAGCGCTTCTTCCCTGATCTGGAGGGCATCATGCCAGTCCTCGAACACACGTGAGGAGTCTATCTTATCCCAAATATTGTAAAGTTCACGTGTCAGCTCATGAGCTCCCTCAGGCAGCTCGTCATTGTCGTTCCAGATAGGAAGCTGAGTCGTCTCGAGCGTCTCTATGATCAACACAGAGTGATGAGCTGTCATTGAACGTCCTGATTCCGTGATAATGTTCGGTTGATGCAGATTATTTTTCCTGCATACATCAACAAGAGCCGAGACCGCATCGTTGGCATATTCCTGAATGGAATAGTTCATGGAGTTTTCTCCGGAAGAAGAACGTGTGCCGTCGTAATCAACTCCGAGACCACCGCCAATGTCGACGAAATCTATATTAAAACCAGTCTTAGACAACTGAACATAGAACTGCATCGCTTCCCTGAGGGCATTCTTAATCCGGCGTATCTTGGTGATCTGGCTGCCTATATGGAAGTGGATCAGCTTAAGGCAGTCTTTCATTTTATTCTTATCAAGGAATTCAAGGGCATCAAGAAGTTCGCTGGAATTGAGGCCGAACTTGCTCACATCGCCTCCAGATTCCTCCCATTTTCCACTACCGGCAGAGGTCAGCTTAATTCTGATTCCGATATTCGGCTCAACTTTCAGACGCTTGGCGACTTTCATTATAAGCTTGAGTTCGTTGAGTTTCTCAACAACGAGATATATCCTCCTTCCCATCTTCTGGGCGAGAAGAGCAAGCTCAACGTAATCCTCATCCTTATAGCCATTGCAGACTACGAGAGAATTCTCGTGGGTATTGACGGCAAGGACTGCATGAAGTTCGGGTTTCGAACCAGCTTCAAGACCGATGTTGTATTTATTGCCGTGGCTGACTATCTCCTCAACGACCTGCCTCATCTGGTTTACCTTAATAGGATAGACCAGATAGCTCTGTCCCTGAAAATCATACTCCTTGCTTGCAGTCTTAAAACATCCGGTAATCTTCCGGATACGGTCGTCAAGAATATCCGGGAACCTAAGGAGCATCGGCGCGGAGATGTCACGCAGTTTAAGTTCGTCGAGAACCTTGCGAATATCCACCGGTGCGTATCCTTCCTTCGGAGTCACCTGAACGTGCCCCTCATCGTTGATGCTGAAATAGCTCAGGCCCCATCCCTGAATGTTGTAGAGCTCACTTGAATCCTCGATTCTCCACTTCCTCATTTCTATGCGGTTTATTTATTTAAGGGTTAAAATTATATTTATTCTACGGACGAGCAAGAATCTCGAAAATCTGCGCGTATATCTCCGTTCGTTTTCTCGCGATATTGAACTTGTCGGTATATTGCCGTGTCCTGATGGGACCTTCCACATAAAGCTTCATGCCTTTCCTGATATAACGCTCTGCATAGCGAGCCTGCTCTCCGGTCATCACTATGTTATGCCATTCTGTCACTTCCGTATTTCCACGCAGCTCGTTGGTGGCAAGCGAGAAGTAAGCCACAGGGAAATCCTTCTCCGGATATCTGACATCGGGATCTCCACCGACATTTCCTATAAGAATAGCTTTATTGACACTCATGGAGGGTATTTGGATTATTAGGTTGTAGGGCTTTCAAAATTTGTGGGCTTTCAGGTAAAGCCCGGTTCTCTCATGAAGTCCGAAAAGAAGATTCATGATGTGCACCGCGTCTCCCGCTCCGCCCCTCATACGGCAATCGGCTACTACTGTCACAGTCAATCGGTCGGAGGAAAGCTTCTGTAGCGTAACCAATGTCTTCTGGGTTCCTTCCACCTCATAACCAGGCATAGCACTCGACACCATGAACGTGAAATTATGGTCGTCATAGCAGTCATTGAAAATACGGAACACTTCGTTTATATCAAGAGAACACGGAACCTCCACCATAACTTTCAGACCTCTATCCGAGACCTCTTCATCAAGTCTGCGGAGAGAGACCTCACCATCAAAAGAATTCTGAGTCTTCCGCAATACATGGCGGATCTCCTGACGCGCCATCTCGGCTTTCTCCGTTGTGTCGATATCCTTAGGACATGCGTATCCCACGGTAATGTTGCCCTTAAGCAGGAGATGCCGGGCCAGGGGATATAGCCCGATAATGGCGGCAGCCGCCACCGAGCGAGGCACCACAGCTCTGCGGCAACCTCTCACAAGTTCCTTTCTGTTGATTTCCGGAAGTCCGTAAGCCATCTCAAGAGCCTCGAAGTCAAGCGACGGACAATGCGACATATCGATGATCCGGAGTTCAGGCCATCGATCGGTATTCATCCTGAAGCGGTCTGCCACATCGGAATGCGCATCGATAAAGATCACATCAAGACGCGCCGGGTTGATGTCTGGAGAGAACTCAAGGTCGCACTCTCCGGCGAGACCATGATGCACAGAAGACACCTTACGACCAACCTTACCAGGAGCAAAGGCACTGACCAGCTCCACATCAGGATGATTTATCAATATACGAACAAGTTCACCCGCCATTGCCGTGTCGGCTCCGGCAATTCCAACCTTTATCATAGATCACTGTAAATTTCTAACAGGAAGTATCATCGACAGCACCTCGGTGGCCCTATGATGCGAAACGCCATCCCTCAACGCAATGAACACAGTATTTGCTCCGGCTATTGTGCCTGCAATCTCCGGAGCATTAAGCATATCGATATCATACGCTATGCCTGAAGCATAGCCGTTGCGGGTAAGCAAGACTCCGAGATTGCCGCAAAACTCAAGGGAAATGAAGCCGTTGCCTATCTGGCGTGAGAAATCGGCCGAGCGCCTGCCAGAAGAATTGATTCTTGCAGTGGAGGCGTCGGGAAGCATATATGCATACGCTCCATGGTCGAGAGGCACCTTTGAGGTCTTCAACATCTTCAGATCCCTCGAAAGAGTGGCCTGAGTGATGAAGATCCCTCTTTCCGAAAGCATCCTCAGCAACTCTTCCTGACTTCCTACATTATTATTCTTGATAATCTCTATGAGATTCTCGATTCTATCGTTTTTCCTACTCATAGCATAAACTTTAATCGGCATCGGAGTGCCTACGTTCAATTTCAAGCTTAATCTCGCCTGCCTTCTCATAATCCTCTTCCTCCACCGCCTTCTGCATCATGCGGCGGAGAGAATCGAGAGACTCTTCCTCGTAAGGAGACGCATCTGGATTCTTCACCCTTTCTATAGCCTTTCTGACCGGAATCGACTGCCTGGATGACATGTGAAGATTTCGGGGAGCGAAAGATTCCTTGTCGATGCCACAACTCTCAAGAAGAGCGCGGGTTGTGAAAACGGGGGCTGCAGCCCTCATCGCAAGCGCGATAGCATCGCTTGATCGCGCATCCACGACAATTTTCCGTTCTCCCTGTCGCAGAGTCACATCAGCAGTAAAAATCCCATTCTCAAGTTGCTTGATGACGACCGATTCCATAACGATATCGAAAGAGCCGAGAATTTCAGAGGCAAGCTCATGGGTCAGCGGGCGAGGAGTCTTTATCTTCTGCAGCATGCACTCGATCGACTGCGCCTCATTATAGCCGATGATGATCGGAAGACGGAGACTTCCGTCCTCCTCCTCGAGCACCATGGCATACATGCCGTTTTCAATCTGATTATATGTGATTCCGACTATTCTCAGCCGTACCATTTCATTTTCCATGTTCCATATAATTTGAATGTCAAGATTTGACTATCATCCCGGAGCCAAGGCAAATCCTTCTGTCGGGAGTATAAACAATGGCATACTGGCCAGGAGCGATACCCTGCACCTCACGAGACGATACTATAACATACCGGGAATCGTAGGTGCGATATAGCATGCCTTCGAAAAACTCCGGTGTATGCCTGGTCTTAAACGACACCGCAAGCGCACACTCTTCATTCTTCTCGAAAAGGCCGGAAGAAAACGGATCCTCCGTGATCCAATGCATCTCATCCATGTAGATCACCTTGCCATACTGCAGGCGGGTGTCATATCCATGGCTTACATAGACCACATTGTCGCGGACGTTCTTCCTTACCACAAACCAAGGACCGCCGCCGAGACCGAGTCCTTTGCGCTGTCCGATTGTATAGAACCAGTATCCCTTATGCTCACCGATCTTCTTTCCTGTCTCTATCTCGATCACCGGGCCTTTCTTAGTGCCGAGCTGGCGCTCCAGAAACTCACTGTAGTCAATCTTTCCGAGGAAACATATTCCCTGGCTATCCTTTCGGGCAGCATTCGGAAGATTTGCCTCCCGGGCAGCCTCCCTCACTTCCTCCTTAGTCATATCGCCAAGCGGAAACATAAGATGGCTCAACTGGCCGTAGCTGATCTGAGCTAGAAAATCCGTCTGATCCTTGACCGCGTCAGGTGCGGTAGCAAGCCAAAAGCGGCCGTTTTCCTCAATCACCTTAGCATAGTGTCCGGTAGCGGTCTTGTCGAATTCATGCCCCCAGCGCTCCTCAAAGAATCCGAACTTTATGATTTTGTTGCACATCATGTCCGGATGCGGTGTCAGCCCCTCCTTCACTGTTCGCAGGGCGTACTGCATCACATATTCCCAGTATTCCTCATGAAGAGAAACGACATCGAACGGCAATCCATATTTCTTCGCGATAAGCGTGCACATCTCAATATCCTCTTCAGCAGTGCACTCCCCCTCTCCGTTATCCATTCCAATCCGGATATAGAACAGATGAAGGTCGTGACCCTGCCGGTAGAGACGATCGACCGTCACCGCGCTGTCGACTCCGCCAGACACTAGAACGGCAATCCTCAATTTCTTATCTTCCTCCATAATGTAAATCTTAATGTCACCTTTTCAGATCACACCTCCTCAAGCTCGTCCTCACTATGATCGGAAGAATGAAGCAGATGCAAGGAAAGGAAATAGTCTACAGAAATTTTGCCCGGCCCTACAAGGAAGAAAAATATGCCGAGAAACATAATCGGAAGATATGCAGGCTGCTCCCAGC
>JAIDTS010000073.1 GCA_029060585.1 Muribaculaceae bacterium | reverse complement strand
TGAGTGAGGGCTTTAATTGCCTGCACTCGGAGCGGAGAACGCTGGGGCGGCATCGCTACGCTGGCCGCTGGCTACGCGGCTTTCAACTAAAATGGGAAAGAACCTATTTTTTTGGGAAAGATTTTGAAGGGGAATATTCAGGGGACGATTGGGTGGGGAAGGTAGAATTATATTAAATGAACTTAATGGGGGAAACTTTTGTTGTATAGACAGAAAGGATGATAATTGGTAATAGAAAATAGATGCCATAGTTAACTCAATAAGCAAAGGAGCTGCAATCGTCCCCAAAGGCGCGATGCCTTTCAGAAGATGATACAGCAAATGACGAATCCTTAAAAATTGTATCCCGATGCAATTACGCATCGGGATACATTTTTTATACTGAAATTGTCTTAACGACCGACAGCTATAGGGGCGTCAGAAGGGATAGCCGAGGGCGAGGTGGAAGGCGAAGGCATCCTTGAAGGCTACGTTGAAGTAGTGGGGCGTGCCGTTGCTGTAAGGAGTATGGAGGCCATAGCCAACGTCGAGACGCACCACCATCATTCCGAGGTCGTAGCGTATTCCGACACCCGTGCCGAGGGCGATATCCTTGAGGAATGTCTTTCCCTGAAGCAGACCGCCAGGGCGCAGAGGATCATTTTTCAGCAGCCATATGTTGCCGGCATCTATGAACGCGGCTCCATGCACGGCACCCATGATCGGGAACCTATATTCGGAATTGAGTTCCAACTTGAATGTACCGGTCTGGTCGAAATAACCGTTTACGAGATCCTTAGGAGCGCGATAACTTCCGGGACCTATCGAGCGCACGGTGAAGGCCCGGATAGAGTTGGCGCCACCTATATAGAACTGCTCCGAATAAGGCACCTCGGTGGCGTTGCCATAGGCATGAGCGGCACCAATCAACACACGCGAGACTATCCATTGGTCCTGCTTAGGGAAGAGACGGTGGTTCCACACCACCTGCGCCTGCCCTTTCACAAACTGCGAGAATGGGGTGCCAAACATCTTCTTCAGCCCCTTGACGCCGCAAAGCGAGTATATTCCGTCGAATACATTGCCGGCTTCCGTAAATGTAGCGGAGAACGTGATCTCATTGTTCTGAGCCCTCTCAAACCATTTGCTATAGGTATAAGTGTAGCTGAGCTGCGGAATAAAACGACTCTCAAAACTGAGCGCCACAGCCGGATTCAAAGCCATTACCGAGTCGAAATCCGCGGTAGTACGGATAAGTTTGTTGTAGGTCAGCTTGAAGGGAGTGAAGGAATTGACGGCATGGCGCGTTGCACGCCACTCATAAGTAATACCCATATTGTATTCCGCCATCATAAAGTATTTCGGGCGATTAAGCACCGAGCCTCCGAGGGAAATCGTGGTCCAGTTGAGATCTCTGGAAGAGCGGGGTATGAACTTCGGGGCAAGCAGGCGGGGGAATGCGAGAGAGGTCTGGAGTCCGAATTCATAAGAATTGAACACCGACGAACGGTTTCGACCAGTCTGCCATTCATAGTCGGCGTTGAGTGAGACATTAAGTTTTTCAGCGCCGCCGAATATATTATTATGGGAGAAAGAGGCGATAAGGCCGGGGCCGATGTAGGAGTTAGACTTGGAACTTGCATTGAGTTCTATGGATGTTTCCATCGGGCGGTCGTAACGACAGGTAATGAAGACGTCCATCAGCGGATTCTTAGATGAAGAATCGGCCAACATCGGCTGAATCTGAATGTTGGAGAATATGCCGAGGCGCGCGAGACGGCTCTGGGTTCGGTCCATATCGCGAACCGAGAACACCTTTCCCTCGCGAAACGTGATACATCCGGGAATGAGACCCTTTCTAACGCGCTGAGGGCGCATGATGATGAGTTCACCACGGTCAGTCTCCAGAGTATCCGGAGTGCCAGGGCGGTAAGCCTCATTACGCTGCAGAAGCGTAACGATGTTGCGGGTGCGATATTTGTGGAGGGCTATGTCGGGCATATTGTCGGCGAAATTGAGGCGCATAGCCACTGCATGTGGGGTCATGAACGTATCGGCGAGAAACTCCAGATATTCAGGGCGGAAATAGTAGTATCCGCGGTTGCGGAGGTGGTTAGCAATCTCCACCCGGAGCGCCGACAGGGAATCCACGCAGAACACCGAGCCCTTCTGAAACCACTCACTCTTCCGGGCTATGGAATCTATGAAATTCTTTATGCCGTCGGCAGGACGGTTGAAATACTCTATAGTATCAATCCGGTAGGGAGAGGATACATCAAAAGTGTAGGACATCATGGCCTTTTTCGGGTCCTTTTTGTCGGGAATCTCCTCATAAGTGGCCGTAGAACCAAAATAGCCGTTGTCGGCGAGGATATTCTCCACCAGCTTCATGCGCATGTCGGCGCGGACATCGGAGATGAGCACAGGCGGCTTGGAAAACTTTCGATAGATCCATCCGGACAGACCCTTGGCGGAATCATTCCAGTTGTTGTAGATCCAGAGACCAATCGGAAATGGGTCACGCTTGTAGGGAGACAAAATCGGCCAGGGATTGTTTGGCTTCACATTGACAGCCTGAGTAATGTCCGACACGAGAGCGGCAGGAAGGCGCTCGCCGTCCGTAGGGTTGATCTTCACCTTCATGCCGTTGTAGAGCACCTCGTCCTCACCGAGGCGACGAGTGGTGCTGCATGCGGCAGCAAGCACAAGGAGGAGAGTCAGGGCGGCGAGAGACACCGACGCAGTCCTCATGGCTCCGACATTGAATTTATTTCGCATCTTCATCTTCCTTTCTTTGAATAGCATTGATAGAATCGGCCGGAGCCTTCAGCGCGTTGCCGACATCGATAAGCGAATCCACAGTCACCTCCGTGGGGGCCGGAGCTATAGGTTTCTTTTTCTTCCAAAGCTTGCTTAGGCCGAAATGTGTGATCTCAGTGAAATATGCAAGGCGGCGGCGGAGGTTGAGGCCGACACCGGTCTCGGTAATCTCGCCCTCGAGCACGCTTTCGAATCCGGTATGACGATATAGCTTCGCATTAAGGCTCATCGTATTGGTCTGGCGAAGGATATATTCGAAAGCGATATCGCTTATGAGGTTCTGCTGGAAATTCTCGTTGCCGGGGCCATCCGTGTAGTTACCACCCACAATGATCTTGAACCGGTTGTTGAGCAGAGATTTGGACACCTGATAGGAATAAGATGTATTGGTCGAGGTGGAGCCGTTGGTACCTGTCTGATACTGATCCACTCCAAGGTTGATGTCCACACCCTTCACATTGTTGGCGAGGAAAGAATTGAGCGTAGATGTCAACATGCTGTAGATATTGCTCGTCACGAGATTACCGTTGACGGTCTTCGAATTCTGCCCTGTATAATTTCCTGTCAGCATAAGGCTGATGGCCTGCTGCTGACGCTGCTCGGCCGTCATCGACTGGAGCTCGTTGCTGATACTCATGTCGTCGTCGGTGGATAGATCGAACTGCACCGACGGCGCCGAGAGCGTATTTCCGATATTCAGCGTCACGAGGAAATTGACGAGACTTGTGTTTCCGCCCGTCTGTATGTTGGCCTTCACCTTATCGTAGGCGCTGATAGCGAGTGTAGGATTCATTATGTCGCCTCCCCACGTGATGTGGCTGTCCTGGTTGAAGTTGAAGGTCTTGGTGCCGAGCACCATCACTTTATAGCGTGCGTATCCGGTACCGGTATACAGCGTGCCGTTCAGGCGCATGTCGCCGAGATAGTTCTGGAAATAATTGAGCGTACCGGAAGGATTGCACTGCACCTTTCCGTCGTCGCCGAGATTTACAGTCACCTCCGCACCCTGAGATATTATCGCCTTCGCAGAAATTCTCATTCCGAGAGTAGACGTAATAGAGTCGGCCTTCGCCACCTGAGTAGAGTCGGAGAAATTGACGAATTTCACCACACCGTCAGCTCCCTGACCCTGGGATATGGCATCGGAAGTCATGGCCATATTGTAGGTGACATCGGTTGTGGGGAGCACATTGAGCATCGCGTTGATATCCATCATCGACATGGGACCCTTCACGGAAGCGTCGAGGTCGACGAAGAGTTTTCCTGTCACTTCCGCGTTACCACTCCCCTTTGCTCCAGTCAGCTGCATGTTGGAGGCCTTAGCCGAAAGGTCGAATTTCATGTCGGTCATCTTCGTGGCGTCTACGGTGCCGCGCAGGGTAAGAGGATTCTGGTTGACTGCATAGACCTCGAACTCATGAAAATCGAGCACGTTGTCTGTAACAGTTATAGGATCACGGTCGAACCTGAACTTAGTCCCGAGCATATTGACCAGAAGGCCGACGGAATCACAAGAAATACTTCCATTGAGCTTCGGATCGGTGAAAGAACCGGAGAGGCTCATGTCGCCGTTGAGGCAGCCGGAGAGCTTCATCGTCTGCGGAGGGAAGAACGGATTGGCGATATCGAGCGGGAATTCGGTAAGCAGGAGCTTTAGGCGCTCCGCAATGAGCCCACCTGCCGGATTGAGCGAATCAGGAGCGAGTATGAACTGCACCGCGGCAGCCTCCTTGCCATCGACAAGCATTCCGAGCTTACCTGCACTCTTGCCCTTGTTGCCCATGCCGGCAGCGAGATTGAAGCTGAAATCTCCTACACGCTTACGGTCGAAATAAAAGTCGTTGATATCGAGCGTACCTTTCCCGACGAGCGCCCTGCCCGTATAGCGGACATTGATGTCGGAGTTGATGCTGGCTTTTACAGGGGGAGGATTGAGCATCATATGGGTGAAGTCGGCCACCTGAATGTTCTTCAGGTTCAGATGCAGGTTGTCCTGCCCCTTCTCATTCTTCTCTGTACGAAGCAGGATACTGCTGTTGTCGCTGCTTGCGAGGAGGTTGGCGTTGACCTTGCGGTTGGTGAGGGTATAATCGATATAGTTATCCATATTGAAGGTCCAGGGCAGATACGCAATCGTAGCCTTCAAAGGAGTGAAACGCAGCGAAAGAACGGAGTCGGCCACCGAAGCCGTGAAACCAAGACGGTAGCCCATCTTCTTCTTTATATCGTGCTGCACGAGATAGGCAGAAAGTCGGTTGTCGCCCATATATCCACTCATCCTCACGTCGGCGAAGTCGTCGAATGTCCCCGGACGGTTGCCGAGATGGATAACGTAGTCGAGAAGTTTACCTCTGGAATGGAGGTCAAAGGTAATCGTGTCGAGACGCATCGACTCCGTGCGGAGGGTATTGAGCACTATGCCGCCGTTGATCAGGGAATCCTTTGAAAGATCCATGGTAAGGTCACCGATGCTCAGTCCGGATGGAGAGAGGAACTGCGAAATCACACCCTTCCCGTTTACATTGGCTGTCAGCGAAAACGGGGGAAGCTTCGCCTCAAGCTCCTCTACGTTGAGAAGTCTGTCGTCAATAATCTTCGGCACCATCGCCGATACCTCCGTGAAACGGTCGATAAGAGGCTTAAGGCCGATCGAGGAAAGAAATTCCACGTCGGTGCCTCGCGCTCCGAGCAGACAGCGCACATCCGATGCCGTCGAGACAAACTTCAGGTCGACATTGTCGGGAATGGATATATCCTGATCAGGCAGATGCCAGTCTATTGCGGATGCCTGCAGATCAACGTCGTAGAGCCATGTGTGAGGCGAAGCTGTACCGCTGAGATGCAGTTGCGCACCTCCGGCGTTT